>DATFCO010000208.1:0-5994 GCA_035253005.1 Rhodanobacteraceae bacterium | reverse complement strand
GGCTCGCAAAGCTACTGCGCTCGGCAGCTCGCACGCCGGCGGTGCTCGGAATCCTCATGTACTGACGTGTACACTCCGGTTCCTGCGCTCCGGCGACGCGCGACCTGCCTTCGCTCGCTACGCTTTTCGAGCCGCTCTCATCCTTTCATCGAGGATTCGGATGCGCGAGTTTAGCTGCTCGTGCTTTTCTGCATCTTTCATCTGGAAATCGTCATGCTCGAGTTCAGTTCCATCGCTGCCTCCGCCGAAACCGTCGACGCGCCTTGCGTGGTGGTCGGTGTGTTCGATTCACAGGTGTCGGGTGCGGCTGCGTCCGTCGATCGCGCGGGCAACGGCGTGCTGGCGCGGCTGCGCGAGAGCAGCGATTTCAGCGGCAAGCCCGGCTCGACCTTGCTGCTGCACGGTGTCAGCGGCGTGCGCTCGCCGCGCGTGCTGTTGGTGGGCGTGGGCGCGAAAAACGAACTCGATGCGCTCGGATTTCAGCGCGCCTGCTACGAGGCGGGCAAGGCGCTGAAGAACCTGCCGATCGAAAGCGCGGCCGTTTTCCTGCCCGAATGCGAAGTGCGCGGATACGATGCGGCGTGGCGCGTGCGCACCTGCGCGCTGGCGATCGATCACGCGAATTTCCGCTACACCGCGACGGTCAAGCCCAATGGTTCGCGCACGCAGTTGAAGCGCATCGAATTGGTCGTTGCCGAGAATGCCGATCGAGCGCTGGAGCAAGCCCGCGCGATCGGGCGCGGCGTGGAATTCGCGCGCGAGCTGGGCTGTCTGCCGCCGAACCTCTGCAATCCGGCGACACTGGCCGAACGCGCGAAACAGTTGGCGGATCAACATCCCGGCGTGCAGCTGGAAGTGCTGGAGCGCGACCGGTTGCAGGAACTCGGGATGGGCGCGCTGCTGGCGGTCGGACAAGGCTCGTCCGTGCCGCCGCGGCTGATCGTGTTGCAGTACCGCGGCGGCGGCGATGCCAAACCGTTCGCGCTGGTCGGCAAGGGCGTCACCTTCGACACCGGCGGCATGAACCTCAAGCCGACCGGTTCGATGGAGGAGATGAAATACGACATGTGCGGTGCCGCTGGCGTGATGGGCGCGTTCCTCGCTGCGGTCGAGATGAAATTGCCAATCAATCTGGCGTGCGTGGTGCCTGCGGTGGAAAACATGCCCGACGGCGGCAGCTATCGCCCCAGCGACGTGCTGACCACGTACTCGGGTTTGACGGTCGAAGTGTTGAACACCGACGCGGAGGGCCGCTTGATCCTGTGCGACGCGCTGGCCTACGCGCGCAAGCGCTTCGAGCCGCAGGCGATGGTGGATGCGGCCACGCTGACCGGAGCGTGCGTGATCGCGCTGGGCAAACATGCAACGGGCTTGTTCAGCGCCGACGACAAGCTCGCGGAAGAACTGCTCGATGCGGGCAATGAATCGCTGGATCGCGCCTGGCGATTGCCGCTGTGGGATGACTATCGCAATCAACTGGAATCCGCTTTCGCCGATATCGCCAACATCGGCGGCAAGAGCGCCGGTGCGATCACCGCGGCGTGTTTCCTTTCGCGCTTTGCCGAAGGCACGCGCTGGGCGCATCTGGACGTCGCCGGCACCGCGTGGGACGAAGGCCGCAAAGGCTACGCCACGGGCCGACCCGTGCCGCTGCTGGCGCAGTGGTTGATGGATAGATCTGCGTGAGTAGTGAATGGTGAGTAGTGAGTAGAAGAACTAGAGATTAAATACTCTTACCACTCACGACTCACAACTCACCACTCACGGCTTTCTCCAACACCTCCCGCAACTTCTCCGGCAACACCGGTTTGCGCAGCAACGCATCCATGCCTGCATCTCGCAGTCGTTGTTCCTCGTCGCCGCGGCTGGAGGCGGTGACGGCGATGATCGGTTTGGTGTAACCGCGTTCGCGCAGCAATTTGGCCAGTGCGTAGCCGGCCAGGCCGGGCAGGTCCAGATCGGACAGCAGCGCATCGAACGGCGCGACGGCCGTCTCAATCAGCGTCAACGCGGCGAGCGCATCGGGCGCGTGCATCACGCTGTGACCTTGCGCCTGCAGCAAGCCGGTCAATACTTCGGCGGCGATCGGGTCGTCTTCGACCAACAGCAGCCGCAAGGACCGCGCATCCCCGATCGCGTGCGCCGGATGCGTGGATGGCCGTGGCACCGGTTCTGCGCGGGATTCCTTCAGCGGCAATCGCACCTCGAACGTGCAGCCTTCGCCGCGTCGCGAATGCACGGAGATGTTTCCGCCCATCAGCGTCACCAGTTCGCGGCAGATGGAAAGTCCCAGTCCGAAGCCGCGCTCGCGACGGCCGTGCTCGGTTTGTTCGAAGCGCTCGAACACGCGCGCGCATTCCTCTTCCGACATGCCCGGGCCGCTGTCGATCACGGCGAAGGCGACATCGTTGTCTTTGCGTGCAAGCCGCAGACGCACCGAACCGGTTTGCGTGAACTTCAACGCATTGTGGGTGAGATTCAACAGCACCTGCTGCACGCGCAGCGCGTCGCCGAGCAGGGTTCGCGGTGCACCGGCTTCGATTTCCACCAGCAAGGACAAACCTTTCTGCGTCGCAAGACCATGTTCCAATGCGGCGACTTCGCGCAGCAGCGCGGCCGGATCGAATGGCGCCTCGTTCAAGTGCAACCTTCCCGCTTCGATGCGCGCGAGATCGAGTGCGTCATCGACCTGCCGCAACAACAGCGCGCCGGAGCGGCGGATGCCGTCCGCGAAACCGCGCTGGCGTTCGTCCAGCGGCGTGCCCAGCAACAGCTCGGTCATGCCCAGCACCCCGGTCATCGGCGTGCGGATCTCGTGCGCCATGCCGGCGAGAAAGCGCGTCTTCGCCGCATTGGCAGCTTCCGCGAGCTGCTGCCGCTGCGCGATCAGCGCGAAGCGGTGGCGCTGCTCCAAACGCCGCCGCGTCAGCACCCACGCGAACGCCAGCACCAGGGCCACGGCCAGCACATACAACGCGCGCGCCCACGGCGTAGCCCACGGCGGCGCGGCGATGTGCAACAGAACGGGCACAGTGGGTGCGCTCCAGCCGCCGTCGATGCCGGCCGCGCTGACCTGCAGACGGTAGTCGCCCGCATCCAGCGAAGAGAATTCGCGCGTGTCGCGCGTGCCGGTGTCCACCCAGCCCGGATCGAAACCGCTCAACAGGAAACGATAGCGGTTGTGCTGCGGATCGACGAAGGACAATGCACGCGCGGTCGCGGTCAGTTCGCGGTCGTTCCATCCCAGCGAGATCGGCTGCCGCGGATCGAGTTGCAGCACGCGGCCGTCTCGCCGCACGCTCAGGCTCGCGAGCACCACCTGTGGATGCGAGGGCGCTGCACGCAGCAAATCCGGATGGATCACCATCACGCCGCCGAAGCTGCCGGCGTACAGCGTGTCGTCGGCGCCGCGCTGCAAGGTGTGCGCGGCCAGTTCCGGATCACCCAATCCGTCCTCCGAGCCGTAGGTGTGTACGCGCTGCGTATCCGGGTCGTACTCGACCAGGCCGCGCGGCGTGATCGCCCACACGCGCCCGTCGCCGGCGGCATCCAGGCCACCCACGTCCACCGCGGGCCAACCGTCGCCTGCATCGATGGTGTCGCGCCGCCGCGCGCGATCTCCATTGAAAGAGTAGTGCTGCAGACGGTCGCTGCGCGCCAGCCACACCGAACCATCCGCAGCGAAAGCGAAGGCGTCGACCACGCCGCGACCCACGCCCGGCACGAACTCGAACGCGTTCGCGCCGGGCGCCAGCCGCAGCAGCCCGGTCTGACTGGCCGCCCAGATCGTACCGTCCGCGGTCTGCTGGAGTTGCTTCACTTCCCGCGCGGCGGACGCATCCGTCGGCAGCGGGATCGAGGTCAGCGCAAAGTTCCATGGATCAACGCGTGCGACACCGGTACCGACACCGGCGAAATAGACCTCGCCGCCGCGCGCGACCAACAGCGTCCAGACACCGTGGCGCAACAGCGGGTCGCCGGCGCCGACGTCGCGCACCTGTTTTCCGTCCAGCACGCGCAGGCCGCGGCGATGCCCGATCCAGAGGCGGCCTCGCGCATCCTCCGCCAGCGCGCTGATCGAGGAGTCGCGCAGATTCGCGGCATCGGCCAGGTGGCGAACTCTGCCGTCGTGCGGATCGAGGCGATCCAGTTCGCCCTCGGCGCCACCGGCCAGCAACGTGCCGTCCGGCGTGAGTGCCAGTGCGCGCACTCGATCCAGCGCCAACGATCCGCCTTGGTCGGGCAGATGACGCCACGCATCGAATGCGCGCCAGCGCGGCGGCAGGTACGCCACGCCGCCGTCGAGCATCGCGACCCATGTGCCGCCTTCGCGATCGCGCATCAAGCCCGTGGCGACGGCGCCTGGCAAAGTGGCGGCCACACCGGCGTGTGGTGCGTAGTGACGCTGCGTGCCATCGGCTGCGAGCGCGTCGAGTCCGTCCTGGCGCGCGACCCAGATTTCCCCGTTGGCGAAGCGAAGGCTGGCATACGCGGGCGAAGCCGCGCCAATGCGCCGCGCGCCGAAATCGGCGTCGATATGGAACAGGCCTGCATCCGTCGCCGCATCGACGCCGTAGAGACTCGCATTCAATTGCCAAGTCGATACCGGCTTGTCGACGCCGGGCAAGGCGATGTCGCGGAATCGCCCGCGCGCATCGCGGTATTGCACGCCGGCCTCGCTGCCGATCCACAATCCGCCGCGCGCATCGCCCGCCAGCGCCAGCACGTTGTCGGAATTCAACCCTTCATCGCGGCCGTGGTGCCGGAGGTGTTCGAAACCGCTGCCATTCGCGAGCATGCGGTTCAACCCGCCGGCGTACACCGCCACCCAGATCGAACCATCCGACGTCTGCGCGACACTCATGACATCGTTGCCGGAGAGGCTGCGGGAGTCGCGCGAATCATGCAGCCAGTGCCGGAAATCGACGCGTTCGGGGCGGAAGAGGTTCAGCCCATTGCCTTCTCCGCCGGCCCAGACGCGCCCTTGCTTGTCGACCAGCAAAGCGGAAACATCGTTGGCCGCCAGCGATGCGTTGTCGTTCGGGTCGTGGCGGAAGATTCGGAAATTCTGCGCGTCGAAACGCGCCAACCCGTCGCGAGTGCCGATCCAGATGAAACCCTCGGCGTCCTGTGCGAAGGTGTAAGTCGAATCCGAGGGCAGGCCATCGATCACGCCGTAGTGGCGGAAGGCGGGATTCCAGGGCGGCGCGGACGACGCGGCAACGGCCGCGGCAAGCAGCAACGAAGAAAGCATCGTGGTGACTCCCCAGTTCCACGAATGGGCCATCCTAACCGCAAAGCGTCTCCGGTTCATCCCGCTCCGCCACGGGTGGGGCACAATTCCCGCAACGTCGCAGGAGTCCGCCGCATGCGTTTCGCTTTTCGCGCCGCATCCCTTGCGCTTGCCGCTGCCGCGCTGCTTCCCGCTGTGGCATCCGCGCGCACGCTCGGTTATCGCATCGATCCGGTGCACACACAGGTGCTCTTCAGCATCGATCACGACGGCTATTCGCAACCGGTCGGCCGCATGAAGGTGGAGGCCGGCTGGTTGCAGTTCGACGAGGACGATTGGACCACCGCGAAAGTCGTGGTCGATGTCGATACGGCTTCTGTCGATCTGGGCGACAAGGAATGGGACGAGGCCGTCACCGGCAAGCGTTTTCTGGATGCGAAGGATTTTCCGCTGGCGCATTTCGAGAGCACGTCGGTCGAAAAAACCGATGCGCAACACGGCACCTTGCACGGCAATCTCATGCTGCGCGGCGTGACGCACGAGGTCGCGATTCCCTTCACCTTCAATCGCGCCGGGGCGACGATTTTCTCCGGCATGCAGACGCTGGCGGGCTTCTCCGCGCAAACCACGCTGGATCGAACGCAATTCGGCATGACCGCGTTTCCCAAGGCGGTCGGCATACAGGTGACCGTGCGGCTGGAAGTCGAGGCGATCCTCGATCAGGACGCGCAGAAGGAATATGAGGCGCAGAAGGATTCCAC
>DATFCO010000207.1:0-3961 GCA_035253005.1 Rhodanobacteraceae bacterium | reverse complement strand
CCGGCCTTGTGCAGGTACCACGCATCGGAACGGTTTCGGCGCGATTCCACCAGTGCGATGAAGGTGGGCGTGTCGGTGCGCAGCACTTCAATATTTTCGCGCTGCTTGGGCGGCAGATCGGATGCGAGGCGCACGCGGATGATCGGCGTGCGTTGCGATGCTTTCTCGTAGAAACCCAGGGGGCCGGTGCCGCGCGGCAGCGCCGACAGCAACTCCATGCCTTTCACCACGCGGCCGACCAGCGCGATATTGCGGTCGAGCTGGCGTGGCGCTTGTCCGATCACCACGTAAAGTTCCGTGCCCGGTCCGGAATCCGGCGCGTTGTCGCGGCCGGCGCCGACCATCGCATAGCAGTGCGCCAGCCAGGTTTTGTTGGTTTTCGGATCGCGCGCGGCGGGGAAGCCATTGCTGAAACCGACCTGCGGCGCGTACACGTCGCCGTCGGGCAACACGGTGAACGGCAGTTTCGGATCGATGTCGCGCTCGAATTCCGGTGCGATCTTGTCCTTGGCTTTGCCGATCGATTTCTTGTGCGTGGGATGTTCGGCCTCGGCCTGCGGATCGCCCCACTGCGTCACGAAGTTGTCCTGCACGCGCAGGATGGCCAAACCATCCCAGTAATGCTCCTGCGCCAGCGTGCGGATGTTCTGCGCGTGCAGCGGTGCGTAGGCCGGGTCGAGTTCGATCACCACGCGGCCCTTGGGCAAATCCATGTACAGCGTGTTGGCCGGATCGAGCGGCCGCCAATCGGAAGGCGTGGACGCGTCCAGGATCTGCTGCATGGTCGGCGCGGGTTTTTGCGGTTTGTCGGCGGCAAACGCCATGCTCGTCGCGCACACCAAGCCCAACGCCAGCATCGAAGGTTTCATCGTCCGCTCCCGCAATGGCCGGAGTGGCATCATACCTTCATGGCGCGTGCGCGTTTTCTACGATTCTTTCGATGGCGACGGGGAGATAGCGCCGCGCGTAAGCCGGGCCGTGCTGAGCGAACACGCGCCGCGCCTGGTTGAGACGCGCGTCGTCCGGCGCGTACACGAACAGGAACGCGCCGCCATCGCGCGCGAGATCGGCATCCTCGCGCAGATAACCCGTTTCGGTGCCGGCGAATTCCACCAGTCGCGCTTCCATGCGCTCCAGCCAGCTCTGGCCGTGGCGCGCCTCCAGTTGCCCGATCACGAATTCGCCGGTGGCAGCCCGCACGTCCTCCGACGCGAAACCTTCCTTGCGGAAAGCGGCTTCCGCGGCTTCCGCGTCGGCAAGAGTGTGATAGCCCGCGATGATGTAGTGCCGCGGATAGAAGATGCCGAACGAATGATCGCCTTCCTTGAAGAACGCCCAATGCTGGGTCATGGCGCGTGCCCTCCCGCTGCGGAAAGGATTCCCTTGCGCAATCCTAACCCTCGCACCTTACGACGGCGTGAATCGCACCGCCGCGCGTTGCAACCGCGGCGCGATGTTCCCGCACTCACTTAACCGGCATGCCCGCCTGCGCGCCTGCATCGACGTCGAGCAGGAACAACTGGTCGCCGCCGCTGCCGGCCGAGAGAATCATCCCTTCGCTCAATCCGAAACGCATCTTGCGCGGTGCGAGATTGGCAATGAACACGACCTTGCGGCCGACCAGTTTCTGCGGTTCCGGATACGCGGCCTTGATGCCGGAAAAAATCTGGCGCTTGCCCAGTTCGCCCGCATCCAGTTCGAAACGCAGCAGCTTGTCCGAACCGTCCACGTGCTCGCACACCAGCACCGTGCCGACGCGCAGGTCGAGTTTGGCAAAGTCGTCGATCGAAATCGTTGCGGGACTCGGGACTCGGGACTCGGGACGCGCAGGAGCGAAAGATTTGATTGCATCATTCATGGCTGAGTTGCCGCGCTTGTCTCCCTCTCCCGCTTGCGGGAGAGGGCTGGGGTGAGGGGAAGGCGGAGCGGAGGCGCTCGGCTGCAACGACTCCTTCGACGCCTCGATCATCGCTTCGATCTTTTTCGGATCGACGCGCGTGGCGAGCGGCGTGAATTGTCGGATGGAGTCTGGTGAATTTTCCAAATCATCCCAGCTAGGTGCGCGGTGAAAATTGAACAGAGCAAGTGCGCGTTGGCTAAGGTCCGGACATATGGGGAACAGACAAATAGCCAAGCGATAAAAGGCACGTAGAACTTCCGAGGTGACGCAATGTAATTGGCTCTGATGCGCTTTGTTTTTTGCCAATGCCCATGGTTTCTGATCATTCCAAAATCTATTTAGATCATCGGCGTTGGCCATGATCGTTCTGGTTACAGACGCATAATCGCGCTGCTCGTACCACTTCTTAATGTGTACTGCGTCTCGCAGAACTTGCTTGTCTAGCTCAAGGGTGCCTTGGAAGCGAACCGCTTCTTCCGGATATAAACGACCATTGAATAACTGCGTTACAAAACCTGATGCGCGACTAGCTAAGTTGACAAACTTGCCGACTAAGTGTGAATTCACTCGATCGCTAAATGCTTTAAGATCCAGATCGATGTCGGCCAGCGTCGGCCCCAGCATCGAGGCGAGGTAATAGCGCAAATAATCCGCATCGAGATGTTCCAGCCAGGTGCGCGCATTGATGAAGGTGCCGCGCGACTTGGACATCTTGGCGCCGTCCACGGTCAAGAATCCATGCACGTTCACAGCGGTGGGCATGCGCAACTTCGCGCCGTGCAGCATCGCCGGCCAGAACAGCGTGTGGAAGTAGATGATGTCCTTGCCGATGAAATGCACCAGTTCGGTGTCGCCCGCATCCACGCGCGTGAATCGTTCGAAATCGAATGTCGTCAATCCGCTGTGACTGTTTTCGCACAATTCCTTGAACGCGGCGAGATAACCGACCGGCGCATCCACCCACACGTAGAAATATTTGCCGGGCTGATCCGGGATTTCGAAACCGAAGTAGGGCGCGTCGCGCGACACATCCCACGAACGCAATCCGTCCGCAAACCATTCGCGCAGCTTGTTCACCACTTCCGATTGCAGGCCGCCGGCCGCGCGGCGCTCTTCCAGCCAGCCTTGCAGCAGTTCCTCGAAATCGGCGAGCTTGACGAAGAAGTGCAGCGATTCCTTTTCGACGGGCTTGGCGCCCGACACCACCGAATACGGTTCGATCAGATCCATCGGCGTATAGGTGCTGCCGCAGACCTCGCAAGCGTCGCCGTACTGGTCCTTGGAATGGCAGACCGGGCATTCGCCCTTGACGAAGCGATCCGGCAGGAACATCTCGCGCACCGGATCGTAAAGCTGCTTTACCGGCTTCGATTCGACATGTCCGCCGCGCTCCAGCGCGCGCCAGATCTGGTACGTCAGCTCGCGGTTGGTCGCGCTGTCGGTGCTGGAGTAGTGATCGTATTGCACACCGAAATCGCGCAGATCGGCGGTGTGCTGCTGCCACACGCTTTCGATCAACGCTTTCGGCGTAATGCCTTCGCGCTCGGCGCGCAGCATGATCGAAGTGCCGTGCGCGTCGTCCGCGCAAACGAAATGCACCGTGCGCCCGGCCATGCGCATCGCGCGCACCCAGATGTCGCCCTGCACGTGCTCGACGATGTGGCCGATGTGGATCGGCCCGTTGGCGTAGGGCAGGGCGCAGGTGACCAGAATGTCGCGCGGCATCGCGGTTCGCTTGTCGAAAAACGATCGGCGATTATGCCACGCTCGTTTGCGCGCGCCTTCTCGCCGCCAGTGCGTAGAAAATCAGACCTGCAATCAGGAATCCGAACGAGCCGACGAACACCTTGACGAAGAACGCGGTGCGGTCGTGCGTGTCCGGCGGCGGGATCAGCGCCAGCACGATCGCGACGAGCGTGGTCAGCGCGCCGATGCCGTTGATCAGCCAGCTTCCCAAAGCGCCGCCCGGCATCGTCAGCGCGCCTTGTGTCTGCGCGATGCGCCGCCGCATCACGATCGCCGCGGCGAACATGTAGAGGTAGGGCAGGAAATAGACGATCA
>DATFCO010000206.1:0-17798 GCA_035253005.1 Rhodanobacteraceae bacterium | reverse complement strand
GGCGCCTTCGGCGGCCATGCCGCGCAGCGTCGGTTCGATGATTTCGCGCAGGATGCGCCGTTCGACTTCGCGCGTGACCACGGGCGCAGGCGAATACGCGCCCATGCCGCCGGTGTTGGGTCCGAGATCGCCTTCGTCGCGACGCTTGTGATCCTGGCTGCTCGCCATCGGCAATGCATGCACGCCGTCGGCGATCACGATGTAACTCGCTTCCTCACCGTCAAGGAATTCCTCGATCACCACGCGCGCGCTCGCATCGCCAAAAGCATGCGCGCCTAGCATGTCGCGCAGTGCCTGCTCCGCATCGGCCAGCGTGTGCGCGACCACCACGCCCTTGCCGGCGGCGAGACCATCGGCCTTGATCACGATCGGCGCGCCATGCCTTTGCACGTAATCCAATGCACGGTTCAATTCGGTGAAAACCGCGTAGCGAGCCGTCGGAATGTTGTGGCGGAGCAGGAAGTCCTTGGCGAAGGCTTTCGAGCCTTCCAGTTGTGCTGCAAGTTTTCGGGGGCCGAAACAGCGCAGACCGGACGCGCGGAATTTGTCAACGATTCCCGCGACCAGCGGGGCTTCGGGTCCCACGATCGTGAGGTCAACGCTTTCGTCCCGCGCCAGTTTCAACAACGCATCTAAATCGGTCGCGGCGATGTCGACATTGCGCACGCGCTTCTCGCGCGCGGTGCCGGCGTTGCCCGGTGCGACCAGCACTTCGTCCACGCGCGGCGATTGGGCCAGCTTCCAGGCCAGCGCGTGTTCGCGGCCGCCGGAGCCGATGACGAGGAGCTTCATGCGTGTTCGTATGCTGCGACGGAGTTGCGCATTCTAAGAGGTGAGATGTAAGACGCGAGACGTGAGACGAACAGCAGAGAAACAGCAGCGGGAATGTTCAATTCGTCTCACGTCTGAGCGAGCGAAGCGAGAGGACGTCTCACCTTTTCAGCATCTCCAGCAGCGCCGCGCGCGGCAGCTTGCCGGTTTCGGAACGTGGCAGCGCGTCCACCAGTTTCAGCGGGCGCGGCAGGAACACCGGATCGATTCCCGCGCGGAGTGCGTCGAGGATTTGCGCGGCGTTCAAACCCGGCGCCACCGCCAAGGCGGCGATGCGGTGCACGCCGCGGCGATCGGCTTCATCGAGCTGGAATACCGCGCCATCGCGCACGCCGGGAACGGCGAGCAGGCGGCGGGTGAGATCGCCGAGCGACGCACGTTTGCCGGCGATTTCCAGCAGATCGGCATTGCGGCCGCACAAACGAAAATGCGAATCGCCTGCCAGTTCGATGAGATCGGCGAGCACCACCGGCTGTTCGAGCTGCGGCGCTTCGACCTGCGCGCCGTCGGGTTGCGGGTGCAGCGCGACACCCGGATACAGCGTCCACAATTCCTCGCCGGCGGTGCGGCGATGCGCGATGACGCAGGTTTCGGTGGAACCGAACACTTCCTGTACCGGCGCGGCGAACAGATCTTCCGCAGCGCGCGCCAGCTCCTTTGGCATCGGCGCGGTGGCGGAAACGATCGCCGCCAGCGGCGGCAGCTCTTGCGCGTGCTCCACCAGCGCGCGCAGGTGCACCGGCGTGGTCACCAGCACGCGCGGCGCGGGCACTTCGGCGAGCGCACACGCCACGTCGAACGGAAAGAACGGCCGCCCGGCGTGCACCGAGGCTTCCGCGAACAGCGGCAACAGCACGGAAAACTCCAAGCCGTACATATGTTGCGGCGGCACGGTCGCGACCACGTTGTAAGGCAAACCGGTGAGACTGCGCAGCAGCGCGTCGTTGTGTGCGCTGCTGATCGAGAACTTCTCCCAACGCTTGGGATTGGATTTGGGAACGCCGGTGGAGCCGGAGGTGTAGCCGACTGCGACCACATCGTCGGCGATGACGGAAATTTCCTGCGGCGGCTCCCCCGCGAGTTCCTGCGGATCGAATTGCAGATAGTGCGGCGGCGCCGGATCGAGCCGCGTGTCGCCGATCGTATAGCTGCCCGCGTGTGCGGTCAGCACTTCGTCGATCGCGTGCGGTGCGCGCGAGGGCGGCAGCAAGTTGGTCTGCCCGCGCACCGCCAGCGCCGCGAAGGCAACCAGAAAAGCGTAGCGGTCTTCGCAAAGATTGATCGCCGCGGGTGCGGATGGCAACCGCGCGGCCAGTGCGGCGACTTCGCCCAGAAATTCGCGTGCGCGGATCGCATGGCCCGCCCGCAAGGCGATCACCCGTTCTGGCGAAGCCGCGTGCAGCAGCGGCATCGCGGACCGCGCCGCACGCGCCAGTGCAGTATCGAAGACGACGGCCAAGACTCTTCTCCCCTTCACCTCGTAGTTTCGACGGCATCCCCGCGCCGCCCCGCGCGCTCCTGCGCAGTGCTGTTGCGACGCCGTCCCGGGGCCGCCTTTCTATTTGCGAATGATAGCGCCGGTGATGGCATCGGCAATCGGGGTGGGACGGGACAATCCGCCCGTTTCACCGTTCAGAATGCCATCCAGCGCTGAACCGAAGATGGCTTCACATTCTTTTGCGCTGTGCCCGGGCGGCTGGCCGTGGACGTTGGCGCTGGTCGAGACGATCGGGCCGCCGAACGCACGGCACAGCGCCGCGGCGGTTTCGTGCGCGGTTACACGCAATGCGATGCCGCTGTGTCCACCCGCCACCCATTCCGGCACGCGCGGCGAGCGCGGGAAAATCCAGGTGTAGGGCCCGGGCCAGGTCGCTTGCGCGCGTCCAACGGCATCGGGCGGTGCCTCGATCCAATCCTCGATCTGTTCGAAGGAAGCCGCGATCAACAGCACGCCCTGTTCGGGCGGACGTTGCTTCAGCGCAAAGATTTTTTCGAAAGCGGTGCGGTTGTCGGGATCGCAGCCCAAGCCGAAGACCGCTTCGGTGGGATACGCCAGCACGCCGCCTTCGCGCAATAATCCGGCGGCTTGGCCGATTTGATCGAGCGTGAAGCGCCGCATCCTTCAAGCATCGAACGGTGGTGGCGCCGCCGGTGCCGACGGCGATTTCTTTGCGGACTTCTTCGCCACGGATTTCTTCGTCGCGGTTTTCTTCCGGGTCGTTTTCCTTGCGGATTTCTTCGACGCGGCTTTGCGCGGCGCCTTGGCTTCGCCGTCCGTCTTCGGCGCAGCCGCTTTCTTCGTCGCCGCTTTCTTTGCACCGCGCCGTCCCCGCACGGGCGCTTCGGCCAGCAACGCCTTGCATTCTTCGTGCGTCAACGATTTCGGCTCGCGGTCTTTCGGAATGCGGGTGTTCTTTTCGCCGTCGGTGATGTACGGGCCGTAACGACCGTTGAGGATCTGGATGCCATCGCCGAAATCCGTGATGACGCGGTTGGCGATCAGCTCCTGCTTTTCGCGGATCAGGTAAAGCGCGCGCTCCAGCGAAACCGTGTGCGGATCGTCTTCGCCTTTCAGCGAGGCGTAGATCTTGCCCTTGCGCACGAACGGACCGAAGCGGCCGATGCCCGCGCTGACCGTTTCGCCGTCTTCGGCTTTGCCGAGTTCGCGCGGCAGCTTGAACAGCTCGATCGCTTCTTCCAGCGTGATCGTGTGCATGCTCTGGCCGGGCCGCAGGGACGCGAATTGCAGCGTTTCGTCCTGATCCTTGTCGCCCAGTTGCGCATACGGGCCGTAACGCCCCAGACGCACCGAAACCGGTCTGCCGGTCTTGGGGTCGCGGCCCAGTTCGCGCGCACCGGAGGCTTCGCTGCGATCGACCGTCTCGGTCTTGTCCACCACCAGCGCCTTGAACGGCTTCCAGAATTTCTCCAGCAGCGGCTGCCATTCCTCTTCGCCGCGCGCGACCGAGTCGAGTTCGTCCTCGAGCTTGGCGGTGAAGTCGTAATCGACGTACTGCGTGAAATGGCCCGAGAGAAATTTCGCCACCGCGCGACCGACATCGGTGGGTTTGAAGCGGCGCGAATCCAGGGTCGCGTACTCGCGGTTCAACAATGTCTGGATGATGCTGGCGTAGGTGGAGGGCCTGCCGATGCCGTATTCCTCAAGTGCCTTGACGAGAGACGCTTCCGAATAGCGCGGCGGCGGTTCGGTGAAATGCTGATCGGTGACGATGTCCGACAGCGGCACGTCGTCGCCGACCTGCAACGTCGGCAACTTGCGCGCTTCTTCCTCTTCTTCCGACTTCGCGTCACGGCCTTCCTCGTACACCGCGAGGAAACCGGGGTCGATCACGGTGGTGCCGGTGGCGCGGAATGAGGAATTCTTGCCGCAGGGAAATTCGACCGAGACGGTATTCAACGTCGCGGGCTTCATCTGACAGGCCAGCGTGCGTTTCCAGATCAGCTCGTACAGTTTCAACTGATCCGGTTGCAGGTAAGCGGCGACGGATTTCGGCGTGCGCAGCGCGGAAGTGGGGCGGATCGCCTCATGGGCTTCCTGCGCGTTCTTGGACTTGGCGCGATAGACCAGCGCGTGTTCCGGCAGGCTGTCCTTGCCGTATTCGCGCTCGATCACGTTGCGCAATTCGTGGATCGCTTCGCCGGACAGGTGCGTCGAATCGGTGCGCATGTAGGTGATCAGGCCGACGTTGCCTTCCGCGCCCAGACTCATGCCTTCGTACAAACCCTGCGCGATGCGCATGGTGCGGCTGGTGGACATGCCGAGCTTGCGCGCGGCTTCCTGCTGCAAGGTGGACGTGGTGAACGGCGCGGCGGGACGGCGCTGGCGCTGCTTGCTCTGGATGTCGGCGACGACAAGCTTGCCATTCGCCGCGGCCAGCAGCGAATCGCGCGCGGCGTGCGCATCCCTGGCATTGGTCAAATCGAACTGCTCGAACTTCTTGCCGTGGAGTTTGATCAGGCGTGCAGTGAATGCACCATCGGGATGCGCGAGCTGCGCCTCCATGCTCCAGTATTCGCGCGGCTTGAAGGCTTCGATCTCCTCCTCGCGCTCGACGATCATCCGCAGCGCCGGCGATTGCACGCGCCCGGCCGACAATCCGCGCTGCACCTTGCGCCACAGCACCGGCGACAGATTGAAGCCGACCAGGTAGTCCAGCGCGCGGCGCGCCTGCTGCGCATCCACCAGATCGTGCGAGAGCTTGCGCGGATGCGCAACGGCATCCTTGATCGCGCGCGGCGTGATCTCGGAAAACACCACGCGGTGCACCCCGCGATCCTTCAGCAGGCCGCGTTCGCGCAGGATCTCGCTGATGTGCCAGGAGATCGCCTCGCCTTCGCGGTCCAAGTCGGTCGCCAGATAAATCGTGTCGGCGGACTTGGCGGCCTTGGCGATCGCGTCGACGTGCCTTTCGTTCTTCTCGATCAACGCGTAGTCCATCGCGAAGCCGTGCTCGGGATCGACCGCGCCCTCCTTGGGGACCAGATCGCGCACGTGGCCGTACGAGGCCAGGACGTGGAAGTCCGATCCGAGGTACTTGTTGATCGTCTTGGCCTTGGCAGGCGACTCGACGATGAGCAGGTTCTTTGCCATTGGGCGATCAAATTCCGGGGCCGATGACGGCCCGTTCCTGTGGGTTAGTGGGTACGTCCTAAAACGAACCGCGTTGCTTCCGCAGCGGCTGTCAGACAAGGCGCGCGGCGCAGTGCCATAGCACTTCTATGGCCAAGCCGCGCAACGCAGTATGGCGGCCGCTGCGGAGCAACCCGAAGGGCCGTGGCCCTTTGCCCGCATGGCTGCGTCATCGCTCGTCGAAGTATCGACATACATCTTCCTCGCTCTTCCTTGCCCTGCAGACAAAGGGCCGACGGCGCGGCCGTTTTTGGGCGCACCCACTAACCCATATAGTGGACGCATGGCAGCCCGGCGGCTGTCAAGCACGCATCAGCCGGAAGGAGCGAAAATCCTTTGCCAGCGGCCATTTATGGCCGGGGCGATCACGCCTTCCAGTTCCAGCAACAGCAACATCGAGGACAGTTCGGCCGGTTTCAAGTCGGTCCGGGCCGCCAATTCGTCCAGCGCCAGCGGGGACTCGCCCAGTGCCGCGAGCAGGCGATCGTAGTCGGGGTCACGCCTCTGTTCCATGCGCGGGTTCGCAGTCGAACGGGCGGATTCGGTTTCCAGCCGGGCGCGCAGATCGGCCCCCAAGGCCTGTGCGGCCGGGGCGAGCGCCTCGATTACCTCTTGCGCGGTTTCGGTCAGCCGCGCGCCGTCGCGGATCAGGCGATGGCAGCCGCGCGCCAGCGGATTGTGGATCGAACCGGGCAGGGCGAAGACCTCCCGTCCCATTTCGCCGGCCAGCCGGGCGGTGATTAACGAGCCCGATTGCAGCCCGGCTTCGATCACCAGCGTGCCCAGCGACAGGCCTGCGATCAGCCGGTTGCGCTGCGGGAAATGTTCGGCGCGCGCGGGCGTGCCGAGCGGGTATTCGCTGACGATCGCGCCGTGCACCGCGATGCGCGCGGCCAGTTCGCGGTGCTTGCGCGGGTAGATCAGGTCCGCGCCAGTGCCGATCACCGCGATCGTGGCGGCGTCCGCATCCAGCGCGCCGGCATGCGCGGCGCCGTCGATGCCGTCGGCCATGCCGCTGGTGACGACCAACCCGGCGCGTGCGAACATGCGCGCGAACTCCCGTGCATTGGCCAAGCCTTGCGCGGAAGCGCTGCGCGCACCGACCACGGCAATTTGCGCGCGCAGCAACAATGCGGGATCGCCCGCGACGAACAGCGCGGCCGGAGGCTGCGGAATCTGCGCCAGTTGTGGCGGAAAATCCGCGTCGGTGAAACGCAGCAGATGATGGTCCGGCTGCGTCAGCCAGGCCAGATCGGCTTCTATGCGCGTGCCATCGGGCGCTTCGATCCACGCCAGCGCCTCGCTGCTCAAATCGAATTCGCCGCGCCAGCGACGCGCCTGTTCACACGCGACGCGCGCGGAACCGGCGCGTTCGACCAGCGCCCGTGCGGTGGCCGGTCCGATGCCGGGCGTACGCAAGAGGATCAGCCAGGCGCGGGTTTCGTCGTCGATCTGCACGCGCGCAGTGTAGGCGAACGGCAAAACAAAACGGCGCGGTTCGAAACCGCGCCGTTGCGTAAGAAAACGCTGATCCGGCCTATTCGGGGATCTGCAACTCGTCGCCTATCTGCACTGGACGGATGCCGTCCATCACCAGTCCGTAGCTGACGTGCTCGAAGGTGCGGAACACCATGACGTGCCCGATGAATTCGGCAGGCAATTTTACGTGCGGTCCGAACGAACGCTTGCGGCTGTCGCCGGCTACGTCGTCGGTGATCTCGTCGCCGGGATGGAAGATCGAGAAAGTGGTGCCGTTGTTGACACCGTCCGCGCTGCCTTCAGAAAGCGCGACCACCGACATCGGCCCTTCGTTGGAATCGCTGTCCATGCCGTTCGCGAATGCCAGCACCCGCGCATACGGCGAAAGGGAGCGCGCGGGATGCGGCCAGAACGTCGGATCGTAGGGCGCGTCATCCACCGGCAGCAGGCGGTCGCCGGGGCGAACTTCCATCTTGGCGTTGGTCAGCAGCAGGGTGGCCGGATCGCCCCCGCGCAGCATCTGTACGGTTCCGATGATCTCCACTTCGGTGCCCAGTTCGGTGCCGCGACCCATCATGTCGTCGTTGCGGAAATCCTCTTGCCACGGACCTTGCACCACGTCCACATCGCTGTTCAGCAGATGCCCGACTTCCACGGTATGCGGCCGCTGACCGGGACCGTAGAGACGGTAGACATGGGTCGGGCGAGCCACCGCGAAACGCTGACCCGGCGCGCCGCTCAGGCCACGCGCGTAAACGTTCTGGCCCTCCACCGCGCGCGGTTGATCCTCTTCGGAAGCCACGACATAAGGCGTGTGCGCAAGATCGTGCGAGCTGTAGATGCGCAAGTCGTGCAGGAACGGCTCGATGCGATCGAGCGGAATGGTCGGGATCGGGTTGGTTTGCTCGACCCGCTGCGTTACGCGCAGGCGGTTGTCCACGCCCAGTTGCAGGACGTCGCCGGGATAGATCAGGTGCGGGTTGTAGACCTGCTGGTTGACGTCCCAGATTTCCGGCCACAGCCAAGGCTTCTTCAGGAAACGCGCGGAGATGCTCCAGAGCGTGTCGCCCTTCTTCACCACGTAGGTGGAAGGATGATCCGCACGCAACTGGGCGCCCGCGGCATAAGCGGCCAAGGTCACCAACAGCCCGGCGACCAGCGCAAGCGCTTTCTTAAACATAGGCGGCAATCCCCCGAACCCCCAGCGGTTTGAGCCGGAGTGTAGCCGAAATGGATAGCCCGGCAAGCGGAATTTTCACGTTTCGCGCTGCCCGTCACGTACCGGTGTCGCTTGGATAAGATGGGCTCGGCCCATATCATTCCCTCATGGCCAAGCTCGAAATCCTCGAATTTCCCGATCGCCGGCTGCGCACCAAGGCCCAGCCCGTGACCGTGTTCGACGCGCATCTCAAGCAGCTCGCGGCCGACATGCTGGAAACCATGTACGCCGCGCCGGGCATCGGGTTGGCGGCCACGCAGGTGGACGTGCACCAGCGCCTGCTGGTGCTGGATGTGTCCGAGCAACACAACGATCCGCACGTGCTGATCAATCCGCGGATCCTGCACGCTGAGGGGCAGCAGGTGTACCAGGAAGGTTGTCTTTCCGTGCCCGGTATCTTCGCGGACGTCGAGCGTGCCGGAAAAATCCACGTCAGCGCGCAAGACGTCGAAGGCAAGCCGTTCGAACTGGAAGCAGAAGGCCTGCTCGCCGTGTGCATCCAGCACGAGATGGATCATTTGAACGGCAAGCTGTTCGTCGACTACCTCTCGCCGCTGAAACGCGAGATGGTGCGGCGCAAGCTGGAGAAGGCCAAGCGACAGGTCGAACCTCAAGCTGCAACGGCCTGACGTGAGCGCGCCATTGCGCGTGGTGTTCGCCGGTACGCCGGCGTTCGCGCTGCCCGGATTGCGCGCGTGCATCGATTGCGCGCAGGTCGTTGCGGCGTACACGCAACCCGATCGCCCCGCCGGCCGCGGGCGCGCGTTGCAGCAAAGCCCGGTCAAGCAGGCTGCGCTCGCTGCGGGTATTCCGGTCGAGCAACCCGAATCGTTGAAATCATCCCAGACGCAACAACGTTTGCGCGACTACGCGCCGGACTTGCTCGTTGTCATCGCCTACGGTTTGATCCTGCCGCGCGCGGTACTGGGCATCCCACGCATCGCTTGCTGGAACGTGCACGCTTCGCTGTTGCCACGCTGGCGCGGTGCCGCGCCGATCCAGCGCGCGATCCTAGCGGGCGACACCGAAACCGGCGTCTGCCTGATGCGCATGGAACCCGGGCTGGATACCGGTCCGGTGTTGCTGTCGGCGCGCACGGATATTCGTGCCAAAGACGCCGGCGGTTCGTTGCACGACAGAATCGCGGAACTGGGCGCGCAGGTGTTGCGCGAGGGATTGTCGCGTGCAGCGCGCGGTGAATCGTTGCCGGAAACACCGCAATCGAATGAAGGCGTGACGTATGCGCACAAGCTGGACAAGTCGGAAGCGGAACTGGATTTCAACGAAAGCGCGATCGATCTGGAACGCAAGGTGCGTGCGTTCGATCCCTGGCCGGTGGCGGAGGCGGAGATCGCGGGTGAGCGGGTGCGAATCTGGTCTGCACAGGTGCGGGACTCGGGACTCGGACTGCGGAGGCAGGATGCCGGAGCGAACGTCGGCGCAGCCGATGGCCCGAAGAGCGAGCCGAAGGAGCGGCGAGTTTCTCGGGGCTCGGCGAAGCCCGGCGAGATTGTTGCCGCATCGAGAAACGGTATCGACATCGCCTGTGGCGAAGGCGTGCTGCGGATCCTGAAATTGCAACGTGCGGGCGGACGCGTGATTTCGGCTGCGGATTACCTCAACGCGCGGACGGAATTGCGTACGTGAGAAACGACACGCGTGCACTGGCCGCACAGGTGCTCGCCGCCGTCGCGATCGATGACGTATCGCTGCGTGAAGCACTGGCGCCCGCGCAAACGAAGTTGCACGATGCACGTGACCGCGCACTGTTGACTGCGCTGGTCAACGAAGGCGCGCGCTGGTGGTTGCGCTTCGATCGCGCGCTCGATTCCCTGCTGGACAAGCCGCTGCGCAAGCGCGAACCGGCATTGCACGCCTTGCTGGTACTCGGTTTGGTGCAACTGGAAATCCTGCAACTGCCGCCGCACGCAGCGGTCGCCGCGACGGTGGAAGCCACGCGCTGGTTGGGGCGCGGCGGCTTCGCCAATCTGGTCAACGCGGTGCTGCGGCGCTGGTTGCGCGAGCGCGAAGCGTTGAATGCACGACTTGATCGTGATGCGCAAACGCGAACCGCGCACCCGCGGTGGTTGATCGAAGCCATCGAGCGCGACTGGCCGGAACACTTCGAGCCGATCCTCGCCGCCGACAACTTGCCGGTGCCGCCGATGCTGCGCGTCAACCGTCGTCGTGCGACGCGCGAAGAAATCATCGCGGCGCTGCGGACACAGGGAATCGGCGCGCACGCGCACCCTTGGCTGCAAGACGCATTGGTGCTCGACGAAAACGTCGACGTTGCGCGTCTGCCGGCGTTCGGCGAAGGGAAGATTTCCGTGCAGGACGGCGCCGCTCAACTCGCCGCCGATCTGCTCGATGTGCAGGATGGCATGCGCGTGCTGGACGCCTGCGCCGCGCCCGGCGGCAAGACATGTCATCTGCTGGAACAGGCGGACATCGAATTGACCGCGGTGGAGCGCGAGCCGAATCGCGCCGCGCGCATCCGCGAAAACCTGCAACGCCTCGGTTTGCATTGCACGTTGCGCACCGGCGACGCGAGCGAGCCCGCGTCGTGGTGGGAGGGCAAACCCTTCGATCGCATCTTGCTGGATGCACCGTGCTCGGCCACCGGCGTGATCCGCCGTCATCCGGATATCAAGTTGCACCGGCGCGCCGAAGACATTTCGACACTCGCGCGCGAGCAATCGCGACTGCTCACCGCGTTGTGGCCGCGGCTGAAACGGGGTGGACGAATGCTCTACGCCACCTGCTCGATCCTGCGCGCGGAAAACGAGGAGGTGATCGAACAGTTCCTGTGTCGACACGGCGACGCGCGGCCGATGCCGTTCGCGCAGGAGATCGGCCATGTCACCGGCGCCGGCCGGCAGATCCTGCCGGGCGAAGGCGGCCTGGACGGCATGTACTATGCCGTACTCGAAAAATCCGCCTGATCAGCGCAATCTTCGCGCGACATGAAATATCTCTCCCGCCCCCGAGGCTGGCTGCTCGACGACGCACGCATCGAGTTGCTGCTGTTCTTCGTGTTCGCGCTGCTGTTGCTCGGCATCGGTATCGGCCTGCGCGATCCCTGGCCCGCGGACGAACCGCGTTTCGCGCTGGTCGCGCGCGAGATGCTGGCCAGCGGGCAATGGTTGTTTCCGCATCGCGGCATCGAGTTGTATTCGGACAAGCCGCCGCTGTTCATGTGGCTGGAAGCCGCGGCGTATTTCCTCACCGGCGGCTGGCGCGGCTGGTTCCTGATTCCTTCCTTGCTCGCCGGACTCGGCACGCTCGCGTTGGTGTACGACCTGGTGCGCCGGCAATGGAATCACCGCGCCGCATTGCTCGCCGCGGGCGCGGTGCTGGTGAGCTTCGATTTCAGCTTCCAGATACGCGCCGCGCAGATTGATGCGGTCGAGCTGTTCTGGATCACGCTGGCGAATTACGGGTTGTTGCGGCACTTCCTGCTGGGACCGCAGTGGCGCTGGTATCTGCTCGGCTGCCTGGCTGCGGGCGTCGGCGTGATCACCAAAGGCGTGGGCGTGCTGGCGCTGCTGATGTTCGTGCCGTATGTATTCGCGGTGGTGCGCGGATGGCATCACATGACGCTCGCGCGCGCGAGCGAACTGCGCTGGTGGTTCGGCCTGCTCGCGTTTCTCCTGCCGATCCTCGGCTGGCTGCTGCCGATGCTGGCGGTGGTGCACACGCAGCACAATGCGGAATACACCCATTACGCGCACGACATCCTGTTCGGGCAGACCGTCAACCGTTATGCGCAGGGCAGCGGCGGCCATCTGCATCCCTGGTGGTATTACCTGCCGGTGGTCGCGCTGCAATGGCTGCCGCTGTCGCTGGCGTTGCCGTGGGCGATTCCCGCTTGGGTCCGGCGCTTGCGCGCACGCGATGCGCGCATCCTGCTGCCGTTGGCGTGGGCGGTGATCGTGGTGGTGATCTTCTCGATCAGCCCGGGCAAGCGCAACGTCTACATCCTTCCCGTCATGCCGATGACCGCGGTCGCGCTCGCGCCGCTGCTGCCGGGCATCGTGCGGCGGCGCGATTTCCGCATCGCGCTGTGGGCGATCGCATTGCTGATCGCGCTGGGCATGCTGATCGCCGGCGTGCTGATGCACGCAGGCCGTCTGCAATCGTTGTATGCGCGCGCGGCTTCGGCACTGGATGCATCGCCTGCACTGCTGATCGCGATGATCATCGGCGTCGGCGCCGCCGGCGTGCTAATCGCCTTGCTGGCGCGGCCGCGCCATGTGGTCATCGGCTGGGCCGCGTTCGCGCTGGTGCTGTGGGGCGTGTGGGGCGTGGTGGGCTATTCGCTGTTGAACGGTTACTCGTCCGCGCGCGACGTGATGGCGCGTACCGCGAGCCTGGTGCCGCGTGACGATCAGATCGGATTGGTTGCGTGGAAGGAACAGAACCTGCTGATGCTGGATGCGCTGGGGAGATCGAGCGTCAACTGGGGTTTCCTGTTGCCGTGGCATGAGCAACTGCAGCGCGCGCTGCAATGGCAGGCGGCCGATCCGCAACACCGCTGGATCTTCGCGCTCGGTGATGTGCTCAGTCCTTGTGTGCGCGCGGACCGCACGATCCACGTAGGGCACGCGAACCGTCGCGAGTGGTACCTGTTCCGGCGCGATGCGGTGATACCCAACTGCGTGCCGCCGCCGAGCGAGGATGCCGGTCAGGTCGGCGCGCTGGATCTGGACGCGGAATAACGCGGAACAATGATGAGTGCGCGCGCATCTTCCGTGCATCTGCTGGGTTTCGACAATGGCGTGGGTCTTTCGCGCGACTTGAATCTGTTGATGAAGCTGCTGCGGGAACGCGGCTACCGCGTCGATTTCACCAACACGCGCAAACGCGGCGGCATTCCGGGACTGATTCAGCGCGCTAGAGGTGCGCTGCGTGCGCGTGAGCAAAAGCGTCGCCAAGACCGCGGCCTGCCGCCGCCCTACGACTTCGTGCTGATGGAAGAGCACATCGTGCCGCAATATCTAGACGATGCGCGCCATCGCGTGCTGTTGCCGCATCCGGAATGGTTCCTGCCGCGCGATCTGGAATGGCTAGATGGCATCGATCTGGTGCTCGCCAAGACGCACGAAGCGCAGCGCGTGTTCGCGCAACGCGGTTGCCGCGCAGTTTGCATCGGCTTCACCAGCGAGGACCGGCTCGACGCTTCCGTGCCGCGCGAGCGCGGGTTCTTCCATCTCGCCGGCAGCAGCCGCACCAAGGGCACGCAGGCGCTGCTGTCGCTGTGGCGCAAACGTCCGGAATGGCCGCGCCTCACCGTGGTACAGCATCCGCGCGAAGCCAGACCCGGTGCGGCGGCGGCCAATATCGATCTCCGCATCGGCTATCTGGACGAGGCCGAATTGCGCCGGTTGCAGAACGCCCACCTGTTCCACTTGTGTCCGTCGCAAACGGAAGGTTTCGGCCACTACATCGTGGAAGCGATGAGCGTGGGCGCGGTGGTGATCACGCTGGACGCGCCTCCGATGAACGAGATGATCACGCCCGAGCGCGGCTTGTTGCTGCCCTACGCGCGCACCGGCACGCAACACCTCGCCGTGACCTACCACTTCGACGACGCAGCGATGGAAGCCGCGGTGATGCGCGCGATGGCACTGGACGATGCGCAATGCCGCGTGTTGGGCGCAGCGGCCCGTGCTTGGTACGAGGCCGAGCGCGCGGCCCTGCCGCAACGGCTGGACGAGGCGCTGCGCAACTTGTTGGCGACGGAGACGTGCGCATGATCCGCGTCAACCTGATCGCGCGCGACAACGGTTTCGGCCTCAGCCGCAACCTGCGCCTGCTGCACGACGCGCTCGATCAGGCCGGTTTCGAAGTGACTGTCAGCGGCATCCGTCGCGGCGCGTTGCGCAAGCTGCTGCATCCGGCGAAATTGCGTGCACGTTCGGTCGCGCGCCGGCTCGTCGGCAAAGCGGCGCAGCGCTGGGACGTGAACCTGATGCTCGAGCGCGTGCGCCCGGAGTACCTTTCCACCGCACGCCGCAACGTGCTGCTGCCACATCCGGAGTGGTTTGACGAACGCGATCGCGTCTGGTTGCCGCGCATCGATCGCGTGTTCGCATTGACGCACCATGCGGTCCCGACCTTCGAACAGCTCGGGATGAAAGTGACATACGCCGGCTTCACCAGCGAAGACCGCATCGATCGTGGCGTGCCGCGCGAGCGTGCGTTCTTTCACCTGGCCGGGCGCAGTTCCAACAAGGGCACCGACACGCTGCTGTCTCTCTGGCAAAAGCACCCGGAGTGGCCGAAGTTGACCGTGTTGCAGAGCTCGCGCGTGGATCGGCCGCTGGTGAACGCGCCCAACATCGCGCACCGCGTGGACTACATCGCCGACGACGAACTCAAGCGCATGCAGAACGCGCACCGCTTCCATCTTTGTCCGTCTGAAACCGAAGGCTTCGGCCATTATCTGGTCGAGGCGATGGGCGTCGGCGCAGTGGTGGTGACGCTCGACGCACCGCCGATGAACGAGATGGTCACGCCGGAACGCGGTGCGCTGGTGCCTTGGTCGCACACCGGCACGCAGAACCTCGCGACCACCTATTTCTACGAACCCGGCGCGATGCAGGCCGTGATCGAGCGGCTGCTGGCGACGCCGGATACCGAACTCTCCCGCATCGGCACCGCCGCGCGCGGCTGGTTTGAGGACAACGATCGTGGTTTTCGCACGCGTATAGCGGAAGCGATGCGTGCGCTGGTTTGAAGATCAACCGGCGCGGCCATGCTGCAGCAGCCACAGCCGCGCGAATTTTTCGCGCACGTAGTCTGCTTCGAGGCAAGCGAACAGCAAACCGCGCCAGCCGTCCAGGAAACCTCCGCGCAGGAGATAGCCGCGCAGGAATCGCCAGCACGGATTGACGACCAGGTTATGCAGGTGCGCGCGCCGGCCGCGTTGCTGCATGTCTTGCGCCATCAGCGTTGCGTAACGGCGATAACGCGCGAGCTGGTCGTCCAGCGAACGGTAGGGCCGGTGTTCCAGATCGCCGGACAGCGTGCGGACCGGACCATCGACCACCGCGTGTTCGTGAATTTCGCGTCCCGCGTGCCAGCCGCCGCGGCGCCGATCGAACAGACGCAGCACGCGATCGGGATAGGCATTGCCGTGGCGCATGAACGCGCCGAAATATTCCGTGGCGCGCGCGAAGCGATAGCCGGCTGCGCCGTCGAAACCGCGTTCTCGCGCGGTTTCGATGGAGGCGCGCAGCGCCGGCGTGACGCGTTCGTCGGCATCCAAGCACAGCACCCAGTCGTACCGCGCCTGCGCCACCGCGAAGTCCTTTTGCGCGCGATAGCCTTCGAATGGATGTTCGATCACGCGCGCGCCGGCGCTCGTGGCGATGTCACGCGTGCCGTCGGTCGAACCCGAATCCACCACCACGATTTCGTCGCAGAACGCGAGCGAAGCGAGGCAATCGCCGATGCGGTCGGCTTCGTTCAAGGTGATGATGCAGGCTGAAAGCGGCACACGTCCAGGCATCCGCGCAGTGTAGTGGGATGCGCTCCGTTAAACTCGCGCGGTTTGGTACTCGATGGCGACGTGGAGTTCGGGTACCCGGCAATCATCCACCCGTTCATTCGACCGAAGCCGTGATGCGCAACCTCTACACCCGCTCTGAACATTTGCGCGCACTGCTGTGGTGGCTGCCGCTGTGGCTGGCCGCGGCGCTGATCGCGATCTTCGCGCATGGGCCGATGCCGATGTATTCCACGCGCACGCTGGGCGTGGCGTGGGAGATGTGGTCGCAGCACCACTTGTTGGTGCCGTGGATCAACAGCGCGCCCTACAGCCAGAAAGTGCCGCTCTTGTTCTGGATGATCCACGCGGGCTGGTTCGTATTCGGCGTCAACGACGTCTGGCCACGCGTGCTGGAAGTGTTGATCGGCGCGGTGCAATTGATTCTGGCGCAGATTCTGGCGCGCCGGCTGTTTCCGCAGCGGCCTCGGGTAGCGCGCGCGACGCCGTGGATGCTGGCCGCGCTGTCGTTCGCGTTCCTGTTCGGTCTGCAGATCATGTACGAGGTGCTGCTGAGCGCGTGGGTGCTCGGCGCGTTGCTGTGTCTCGCTCCGGCGCCGAAACGCGAAGCGCCGAACTGGATCGGCTTCGCGATCTGCATCGGTCTCGGTTTGTTGACCAAGGGCCCGGTGATGGCGCTGCACGTCGTGTTCGTGTGGCTGCTCGGCCCGTGGTGGAGCGCGTATGCGCGCAAATGGCGCGCATGCTGGTACGGTTTCGGACTGCTCGCCTTCATCGGCGGATTCGCGATGCTGGCGGCGTGGGTGATTCCGGCGATCCGGGTCGGCGGCGAAAGTTACGCGAACGAACTGTTGTTCAAGCAAACCGCCGGACGCGTGGTGGAAGCTTTCGATCACGCACGGCCGTTGTGGTGGTATCTGCCGTGGCTGCCCGCGGTGCTGTTCCCGTTCGTCGCGTGGCCGCGCGCCTGGGCCGCGGTGATTTCGCTGCGCCAGCCGCTGGAACCGGGATTGCGCTTCTGCATCGCGTGGATGGTGCCGGTGTTCGGGGTGTTCTGCCTGATCAGCGGCAAGCAAACGTATTACCTGATCCCTGAATTGCCCGCGGCAATGATATTTCTCGCTTGTGCGATTGCGCGGTGGCGCGAACGCAATCCGGATGCGGCGGACAGCGCGTGGTGGGGGCCGTGGCCCCTGGCGATCGGATCGTTCGTGTTGGCGATCGCGCTGTTCGCGTTGCCCTCGCTAGTGTCCAGCGGGCGCATCAGCGATCATTGGTTGCGAGATCTTTCCGCCGACAGCGCGCCTTTCGGCGTGCTGTACCTGCTGCTGGGCGCCTTGATGCTGCTGCGCGGACGCGGCGAACTGCGTCGCATCGCCTTTGCCAGTCTGGTCGGCACCGCGGCGGCGTATCTGTTGTTCACGCTGACGCTGTGGCCGGCGTTCAATCTCGCGCCGGTGTCGCGGCTGCTGGCGCGCGCGCAAGACCAGGGACGCGCGATCGGCAATCTGGATATCTACGAGGGCCAGTTCCATTTTCTCGGCCGCTTGAGACAGCCGATCGATCGTCTGTACGAGGGCGGTTATTTGCAGGATTGGGCGCGAAAGCATCCCGATGGATTGATCGTCGAGTATCCGAGCAATCTCGATCCGCTCGATCTGCGCTACGCGGTATTCGTGCAACCGTTCCGTTCGGTGTGGCTGGTCGTGTGGAACGCGTCCACGCTCGCGGCGCTGCGTCGCGGCGAAAAGCCGCCGGAACCTGCGCAACCCACCGCGATCTATCCCGACGATTACTGGCGCTACACGAAATCGGAGCGCTGAGTTTCACGCGTCCGTACGGACGCCACGCGACAATGCGCGCATGAACGAGCAACGCATCGAGGCCTTGCGTGCGCAACTGGGCGGTCCGCGCGACGGCGCGCTCCTGCGCTACTCGCTCGGCGCCGCTTTGCTCGAGACGAATGAAACCGCCGAAGCCGTGATGCAGTTGCGCGAAGCGTTGACGTTCGATCCTGCTTACACCGCCGCCTGGAAAATGCTCGGCAAGGCGCAACTGGCGACTGGCGATCCGGTCGCCGCGGCCGAAGCGTGGCGGGAAGGCAT
>DATFCO010000205.1:0-3105 GCA_035253005.1 Rhodanobacteraceae bacterium | reverse complement strand
GCGTGCGGGTCGAGCTTGACCGGCCGGCCGCGCAGGTCATGCCCGGCGATCACCAGATTCGATGCTTCCGGCACCGGCGACAGCGCGTGCTCGCTCGCGTAATCGTCCGGTACGCCGAGCCCATGGTCCATCGCATCGACGTGCTCCGAATACCGTCGCGACGGCGCCGATGGAACGGACACGCACGCGGAAGCCGGCTTGGTCGCTGTCTCTCCAGAATGCGCCGAAGCGGCGAACAGGCCGAGCGCGGCGACAAGAACGGGGACACGAACGGAATTTCGAGTACGCGACATATTCGTGCCGCCTGCAGGACGGATCGGATTGTAGGCGGCTCCGCCGCGCAGCCGCTTGATTTTTTCGCGCCCGGCTCAACAATCGGCGATCATTTCCTTCCGAGATCCGCGCCATGCCGATCTACGCGTTCCGCTGCGAAGCCTGCAGCCATACCTTCGACCGATTGCAGAAACTTTCCGATCCCGATCCGCGCGAGTGCCCCGAATGTGGCGCCGAGTCGGTGAAACGGCAGGTCACCGCCCCGGCGTTCCGTCTGGCCGGCAGCGGCTGGTACGAAACCGATTTCAAATCCGACAAGGACAAGAAGCGCAACCTCGCAGGCGACGAACCGCCGAAGAAGAAAGAGGAGTCCGCAGCCGACAAGCCGGCCAAACCGGATGCCACGGCCAAGCCGGCGCAGGCCGCTCCCGCCAAGCCCGCGGCCGCCGGCGGCACGGGGACTTCGACGCCGGCGTGAATCGCCTCCGCACCCTCGCAATCCGCCAGCTTCCATTCAGAACGGCGCGCGGAGACTGATCGCGCGCTCCGAAGAACTTCTGTCGGAGCTTCCTTGACCAAGAGGGAGCAAGGCCATGCGTACATTCAAGGGAGTCATCGCCGTATTCGCACTTGCGGTTGCCGGCGCCGCCGGCGCGCAGTATTACGGGAATCCACCACCGCCGGGTTACGGCGATCGCTACAACCCGCGCGACACCGTGGTGTGCGAAAGCCAGAACGGACGGACCGCGCGCTGCAACGTGCCGTGGCGCGACGCACGCATCGTGCAGCAGATTTCCGACAGCGCCTGCGTGCGCGGTCAGACCTGGGGCTTCGATCGCGGCGGCATCTGGGTTACGCAGGGGTGTCGCGCGCGCTTCGCGCCGGCCGGCTACGGCGGAGGCGGCTGGTATCCGCCGCCCGACTGGAACCAGCGCTTCGAGGTTTCCTGCGGCAGCCCGCAGTACCGCTACTACTTCTGCCAAGTGGACGTCGGCCGGCGCGGCCATGTCCGGCTGATCCGGCAGAATTCGAATGCGGCCTGCATCGAGGGACAAACCTGGGGCTGGAACCGCGCCGGCATCTGGGTGGATCGCGGCTGCGGTGCGCAATTCATGGTGGATCGCAGATGGTAATGCTTTTGTAGCAGCCTGGGTGCAGGCGATCTCTGTCGCGAGCACGCTCGCTCCTCCCGGGTACAAACAACGCCCGCCGCAAGGCGGGCGTTTTATTTGCGCCGCATGAGCGCCGCGCTTAGCATTTCGCGTTTGCCTTGCCGCCCGCTGCGGCCAGCGGAGTTTTTCAATGATGCGTACCCATTACTGCGGCCTGATCGGCGAGCACCAGCTCGGGCAGCGCATCAGCCTGTGCGGCTGGGCCGACGCGCGCCGCGATCACGGCGGCGTGGTGTTCATCGACCTGCGAGACCACGAAGGCGTCGTGCAAATCGTGGCCGATCCCGACAATGCGGATGTGTTCGCGATCGCGAGCAAGGTAGGTTACGAGGATTGCCTGCGCGTCACGGGCACCGTGCGCCAGCGCAGCAACGTCAACGACAAGATTCCCACCGGCCGCTACGAGGTGCTGGCCGAATCGATCGAGCTGTTGAATCCGGCGAAAAACCTGCCGTTCGCGCTGCACGAGCATCCGAACGAAGACTTGCGCATGACCTACCGCTATCTCGACCTGCGCCGGCCGGAAATGCAGAAGATGATGCGCACGCGCACCAGGCTGGTGCGGGCGATCCGGCAATGGCTGGATGCGCGCGGCTTTCAGGATATCGAGACGCCGATCCTCACCAAGGCGACCCCCGAGGGCGCGCGCGATTACCTCGTTCCCTCGCGCGTGCACACGGGCCAGTTCTACGCGCTGCCGCAGTCGCCGCAGTTGTTCAAGCAGATTCTGATGATGGCCGGCTTCGACCGCTACTACCAGATCGCGCGCTGCTTTCGCGACGAGGATCTGCGCGCGGATCGCCAGCCGGAATTCACGCAGCTTGACATGGAATTCGCATTCGTCGAGGAACGCGATGTGCAGGATTGCGTGGAGGCGCTGATCCGCGATGTGTTCAGGCATGTGATCAATGTCGAGTTGCCCGAACCGTTCCCGCGCATGACGTATGCAGAAGCGATGCGCCGTTACGGGTCCGACAAACCCGATCTGCGCATCGCAATGGAACTGGTGGACATCGCCGATGCGGTGAAGCACATCGAGTTCAAGGTGCTCGCCGAACCGGCCAACGATCCGAACGGACGTGTCGCTGCGCTGCGCGTGCCGGGTGGCGCGGAACTGTCGCGCAAACGGATCGACGACTACGCCGCGTATGCGGCGAAGTTCGGTGCGAAAGGGCTGGCATGGTTGAAGTACGGGCATGATGGGCTCATCACGTCGCCCATTCAGAAGTATTTGATCACTGAAACTGGAGAGTCCACGACAAATCGATTGATCATGGCGACGGAGATGGCGCAAGGTGATCTGATTTTCATTGGCGCAGGCAAATGGAAAACCGTCAGCGATTTCATGGGCGCGTTGCGGTTGAAGGTCGCGCGCGACCGCGGCCTGGTCGGGGATGGCTGGAAACCGCTCTGGGTCACAGATTTTCCGATGTTCGAATTCGACGAAGTCGAAAAACGTTTCGTCGCCCTGCATCATCCCTTCACCGCGCCGAAAGTGGATGACGTGGATGATCTGCGCGCCAACGCCGCGACCGCGGTGTCGCGCGGCTACGACATGGTCTTGAACGGCTCCGAGATCGGCGGCGGTTCGATCCGCATCCATCGTCCGGAGATGCAGAGCGCGGTGTTCGAATTGCTCGGCATCGGCGCGGAAGAAGCG
>DATFCO010000204.1:0-3284 GCA_035253005.1 Rhodanobacteraceae bacterium | reverse complement strand
GATTCGCGATAGACGCGGCGCATGTATTGTTCGACCTGCTGCCACAGCGTCCAGCCGTTCGGGTGCCAGAACACCATGCCCGGCGCTTCTTCCTGCTGGTGGAATAGATCGAGCTGCTTGCCGATCTTGCGGTGATCGCGTTTTTCGGCTTCCTCCAGTTGCGTGAGGTAGGCCTTCAGATCCTTGTCGTTCAACCACGCGGTGCCATAAATGCGCGAGAGCATCTCGTTCTCGGCATTGCCGCGCCAATAGGCACCGGCTACCTTCATCAGCTTGAAGGATTTCAGCTTACCGGTGTCGGGCACGTGCGGTCCGCGGCAGAGATCGGTGAACTCGCCTTGCGTGTAGAGCGAAAGCTCCTCGTTCGCGGGAATCGATTCGATGATCTGCGCCTTGTACTCCTCGCCCATGTCACGGAAGAACTTCGTCGCCTCGTCGCGCGACTTCACGCTGCGCGACACCGGCAGCGCTTCGGCGGCGATCTTCTTCATCTCCGCTTCGATCACCGAGAGGTCTTCCGGCTTGAACGGCTCCGCGCGCGCGAAGTCGTAATAGAAGCCGCTCTCGATCACTGGCCCGATCGTCACCCGTGTGCCCGGATAGAGCCGCTGCACCGCCTGCGCCAGCAGGTGTGCAGTCGAGTGGCGGATGATGTCCAGCGCTTCCGGCGACTTCTCGGTGACGATCTCCACGCGCGCGTCGTGATCCACGCTGCGCGAGAGATCGACCAGCTTGCCGTCGATCTTGCCGGCGATCGCCGCTTTCGCCAGCCCCGCGCCGATCGAAGCGGCGACATCGCGCAACGTCGGCGGCTGATCGTATGACTTCGTGCTGTTGTCCGGGAGAGTGATCGTGATCATTGCTTATGCTGACTTGAGCGGTGAGCGGAAAAGCCTACCGAAAATGATCGTCATTCCGGGGGCGCCGCGGCTTCATCGCGGCGGAACCCGGATCTGCTCCTACTTCCGAAAGAGCAGATTACAAAGTCCATCCATGGGCTTTGCCCTTCGGGGCGACCTTCGGCCGTTCAATTCGTTCCAGACGGATTTGTCCGGATCGCTGCTTCGCAGCGTCCGGAGTGACGGCAATAAAAAAGGGCGCCTCGCGCCCTTTCGGATGCACGCGCGCGATGCCCAATTCAAGTGCCCGTAGTTTCCATGTCGCACACTCGGCCGCACGTTTCGTGCGCCACCTCTCGTGATGTATCGCTTTCAAACTAGCGCAGCACCGCCGCTCCGTCAATGCGCGGACCCGGAAGTGAATGCAATGGTTCCGGTCGCGCGCAGGCGCGCCCCTGCAACAGCGAAATGACCAATCGCACCAATAGCACGTTAATGCCCTTTCGCGCGCGCCGTCTTGACCTGCTCGGCCGTGACCGCTTTGGCCTGATTGCCCCACGATGAACGTTCGTGATTGGCGATGTCGGCGATATCAGTATCGCTCAACGTCCCGGCGAAAGGTGGCATGGGGGTCTGGTAAACCGTGCCGCCGATGTTCTGTCCATGCACCCCGTGCAGAATGGTTTCGATCTGCTTACTCGGATCGGGATTTAGCACCACCGGATCGCCCTTGAGCGGCGGGAACGCTCCCGGCAAGCCCATGCCGTTCGCCTGATGACAGGCCGAACAATTGGTGGCGAATAGTGAAGCGCCACGCGCTGAATCGAACTTGTAAGGACCGTTCGGTGCAGCCGCGGTCACCGGGGCCACACTCGCTGCGGATGGCGCACTGGCAGCAGCCGCAGGCGCCGCGGCCACAGCTTCCACCGGCGGCGGCGTCGGAGTACCCACCGCGAGAATGCCCTGCGCGCCGAGCATCATGTGCGCCATGTCGTGATCCACGAACGCGTACTTGCCCGCATCCGGAATCACGAGGTCGAACACCGCGCCCGCACCCGGCCCGACGAGGTAAGTGGAAACGCCGCTCAATGCATGAGCCGGATCGCCGTCGGGATAAACCTTGTCGAAGATCGCGCCGATCACGTGGAAGGAACTCGAGAGGTTCGGTCCCGCGTCCACGAAATAGATGCGCACGCGCTGGCCTGGCGTGACGGGCAGCGGATGATCGCGATACTGGAACGCGGCGCCGTTGAAAACGACTTCGTCCGGACGTTCCTGGGTCATCTTCTGGTAGTCGGCGCCCATCAGCTTTCCGGACACCTGCTGCGTGTACCACTCGCCCTGCACCAGCACGTAGCTTTCCGATGCGGGCGGCAGCGGTGTCACGGGATCCACGATCAGCGCGCCATACATGCCATTGGCCATGTGCAATTCCACAGGGGGCGTGCCGCAGTGGTACACGAACGCGCCCGACACGTTCGCCACGAAGGAATACGTCAGCGACTTGCCGGGCATGACTTCCACGTAATTCAGGTTCGGCGGCGTCATCGCTGCGTGGAAGTCCAGCGAGTGCTGCATCATGCCCTTGTTGGTAAAGGTGACATTGACCGTTTGTCCCTGCCGCACGTGGATCACCGGGCCGGGCACGCTGCCGCCGAAAGTCCACGCCTGATATTGCACCCCGCTGGCGATTTCGACCGTGTCGTCAGTCGCCGTGATCTGCACTTTGATGCTCGGTCCGGGTTCCAGCGGCGGCAAGGCCGCATCGCGCGCTTTGGTGATCGGTTCGGTCGACGCGAGCGAAAGCGGCGTGACGGCAGCGGCAGCCGCACCAGGAGACGGCGGTCGCACGTTCAAACTGCTGTGCAATCCTGCGACGAGGAAGAACACCAGTAACGCGATGCCGATCAGCGCCGGCGCCTGCACGCGCCAGGACACCGGATGCACCGTCACAGTCGGCGCATCGCTGCGCCATTCGGATACCAGCCGCCAGCGCGGCCATGATTTCTCGATGTAGTAATCGGCGCTGTAGGGGCTTGGTCCCGAGCCGCGATTGATCAGGGTGAGCGCGATGAAGATCAGCACGTAGACGATGCCGGTCCCCATGTTGGTGGCGCCGACCGTGTACGGACCACCGAAACCTTCGGCCGTGCTCCAGATCAGCAGACTGAACAACGCACCCAGCATGTATGCCGTCTTGCGCGCGAAACCCAGCACCAGCGCGGCGGCCAGCGCGGTTTCTATCAGGCGCGTCAGCCACACGAAAACACCGACGTTGGGCGTGACCAGCCAGATCCAGAAATCGAACCACCACGCCGACCAGCCGGGTTGACCCTGCGCGGCGTTGTGCAGGTAGCCGACGTAGTGCACTGCGAAGCCGGACGTCCAGGTGAACGCGGCATTGGCGACCCAGATCAGGCCGAAGGCGACCCGCAGCGCCGTCCT
>DATFCO010000203.1:0-4421 GCA_035253005.1 Rhodanobacteraceae bacterium | reverse complement strand
CGCGCGGCGATTTCTCCGAGGTGAGTGCGAAGGTTGTCGATCCGGACGACGAGACTCGGGACTCGGCACTCGGGACTTGGCTTGCGTGCCAACGATTCGGCCAGCACCACCACTGCGCCTTGTGCGGCCGCCTGCGGTGCAAATTCGATTCCGTGCGCGCGGCCACCCCGCAGGGCAACGAACGCATCGCCCACATGCACTGCGCGGGAATCCTGCGTCAGCCCGGTCACGATGATGTCGCCGGCATTCGGCGCATCGGCGATGTCGCGCAGCAGTTCGGAAAGTTTCATCGCGCGCGCGCTCATGGGTCGCGGCTCCGCGCGATGGTGCCGATGGGCGTGGCGGGCGGCGGCGTTTGCGGGCCGCCTGCGTACCAGCGCTGCACGTTGTCGGGCGGCACGTCCAGCAATCGCATCGCGCCGGTCATCACATCGGCGAACACCGGCGCGGCGACCAGGCCGCCGTAGTACTCGCCGCCGTGACCGCCGGGATCCTTGATCATCACCACGCCCACCAGGCGCGGATCGCCGACCGGAATGATTCCCGCGAACAGCGAAAAATATTTGTCCGCATAACCGCCACCGGTCGCGATGTGCGAAGTGCCGGTCTTGCCTGCCACGGTGTAGTTGGTCACCGCTGCGTTCGGCGCGGTGCCGATCGGCGTCACGACCGTCTGCAGCATCTGCATCACTTCGTGCGCGATGCGCGGATCGAGGACGTCGTTCAACTGATTGTCGGCGCCTTTCACGAAAGTCGGCTCGCGGATGCGGCCGTCGTTCGCCATCGCCGCATACGCCTGCGCCAGTTGCAGAGGCGTCACATTGAGCCCGTAACCGAACGAGATGTTGGCCTTGGTGAGCAGGCCCCACTTGCGCGGCACCGGCAGATAACCGGTCGATTCGCCGGGAAAGCCGCTGCCCGTGCTCTGGCCGAAGCCGAAGCGGCGCAGCATGTCCCACATCTGCTGCGCGCTGAGTGTCTGCGAAATCTTGATGGCGCCGACGTCGCTGGAATACGTGATCATGTGGCTGACGTCGATCAGCCCGTGGTTGTGCGTGTCCTTGAACACGTGGCCGCCCAGCGTCAGCGAGCCTGGCGTGGTGTCGAGAGGCGTGGTCGGCGTCCACTTGCCCGATTCCAGCGCGGCGGCGACGGTGAAGGTCTTCATGGTCGATCCGGGTTCGACCACGTCTGTCACCGCCCGGTTGCGGCGCGCGGCGGCTTCGCTGCCGTCGATCGCATTGGGGTTGTACGAAGGTACGTTCACCATCGCGAGGATTTCGCCGCTGGCGATATCGAGGATCACCATCGAACCCGAAGTCGCGGTGTGCTTGGTGATGGCCTGCATCAACGCGGTATAGGCCAGATACTGGATGCGGCTGTCGATGCTGAGCGTGAGGTCGTGCCCCGGCACCGGTGCACGAATCTGCTCCACGTCTTCCACCGTGCGGCCCTGGGCGTCGCGAATCACGCGTTTCAAACCGGGCTTGCCCGCGAGCCAAGAGTCGTAGGCCAGCTCCAGTCCTTCCTGACCGCGATCGTCGATGTTGGTGAAGCCGAGTACGTGCGCGGTCACCGCCCCCGACGGGTAGTAACGTTTGTATTCGCGTTGGCTGTTGACGCCGGGCACGCCGAGTTTCAGCACGTCCTCCGCCGCTTCCGGACTCATCTGCCGGCGCAGGTAGACGAACTCGCGATCGCTGCGTTCCTTCAGGCGCTTGCCCAGTTCGTTCGCATCGACATCCAGCGCTTTCGCCAGCTCCGGAAGCCGGTCGGCGTGATCGAGCAACTCGGAAGGATTGGCCCAGATCGACACCACCGGCGTCGAAACCGCCAGCGGCACGCCGTTGCGATCGAAGATCGTGCCGCGCGAAACCGGTATCGGCACCTCGCGCAAGAAGCGCGCGTCGCCCTGGTCCTGGTAGAACTGCTTGCGGATGACCTGCAGATCGATCGCGCGCGCGATCAGACCGACGGAAACGCAGCCCAGCACGAACAGCACCAGCACCAACCGCTTGCGCGGATTCGGCGCCGGCAGTCGGCGCGTGGACATCGGCGGCGGCGTGGGAGCGCGCGGATTCATTGGCGGATCAACTCCACCTGATCCGGCGCCGGATCGATCATGCCGAGCTGGCCGCGCGCGATCTGTTCGACGCGGCCGGGCGCGGCCCACGTGGCCTGCTCCAGTTCCAGGCGGCCGTAGTCCACGTTCAGCGCATCGCGCTGGTTCTGCAACTGCGTGAGCTGCACGAACGCCACGCGGCCCTGGTGGCGCGCCCACACCACGGCGATCGCGCCGGCCACCACCGCCAGCAACAACACCGCGAACGCGAGTGCGCCGATGAATTTCATGCGTCCTCCGAGATTTTTTCCGCGATGCGCAGCACCGCCGAACGCGCGCGTGGATTGGCGGCGATTTCGCGTTCGGACGGAAATTGCGCGCGGCCGATCGCACGTAGCGGTGACTGCGCGGTTTGCAGTGGCGGCAATCCACGCCGTGCGCGTAGCGGCGTTTCGCCGCGGATGAAATTCTTGACGATGCGGTCTTCCAATGAGTGGAAGCTGATCACCGCCAGCCGCCCGGCGGGTTTCAATGCAGCGGTGAGCGCGCGCAACCCGCGTTGCAGCGAGCCCAGCTCGTCGTTGACGTGGATGCGCAGCGCCTGAAACGTGCGCGTTGCGGGATGCTTGTTGCGTTCGCGCCGACCGAGCGTGCGCTCGACCAGTTCGGCGAGTTCATGCGTGGCTCGGATCGGAGACTGCGCGCGCTGTTCGACGATCGCGCGCGCGATGCGGCGGCTTTGCCGTTCTTCGCCGTAGCGCCACAGCACGTCCGCGATCTCGCGTTCTTCCGCGGAATTCAAGAAATCCGCCGCGCTTTTGTCCGCGGTGCGATCCATGCGCATGTCCAGCGGCGCGTCGTGCAGGAACGAAAAACCGCGCTCGGGATCGTCCAGTTGCGGCGAGGACACGCCCAGATCCAGCAGCGCGCCATCGAGATCGCGCACTTCGTTCCACTCACCGGCGTCGGCGAAATTGCCGTAACGGATCGAAACGCGGGAGTCGTGCGCGAAGGCGCGCAGCGCTTCGGCAATCGCGTCCGCATCGCGATCCATCAGCAACAGACGGCCGCCTTCGTCCAGTCGTTCGAGGACGGCGCGCGCGTGACCGCCGCGCCCGAAGGTGCCGTCGAAATAGCGTCCGTCCGCGCGCACCGCCAACCCGGCGAGCACTTCATCGCGCATCACCGGGATGTGCGTGGATGCACGCTCCGTCATTACCCCCATCCCGTCCATCAACCTGTCCATGCGCGGAAACCGCGCCGCGCATTCCGTTGTTCACACCGCCGCGCGCGACGCGTTTCGCGTGGCGCGCGGATCACAATCGCAATCCAGCCATGTCCTCGCTGATATCGGCTTCGCCGATCGTCTGCCTGATCTTGTCGAGGTGCGCCTGTTCGCTCCACAACTCGAACTTGTTGCCCATGCCAAGCAGCACGGCCTTCTTCTCGATGCCGGCCGCGCCGCGCTGGCTGGCCGGCAGCAGCACGCGCGCGGCGGAGTCGAGTTCCACATGCGTGGCCGCGCCGACCAGTTTCAATTGCAGGTCGCGATGCACGCGCTTGACGCTCGGCAGCGCGTTGACTTGGTCGCGCACCCGCTCCCATTCGGGCTGCGGGAATATCCACAGGCAGCCGTGTTCGAAAGGGTTGTAGGCGATCACGAGATGGTTGTTGCAGGCGCGCGCGATCGGCTCGCGGTAGGCAGAAGGAATCGCCAGCCGGCCCTTGTCGTCCACGGTGATCGCGGTTTCGCCTTGAAACATCGCAGAGATTCGCCCACGTTTTCCCACAAAATCACACCGAAACCCACCTTAGTCGCAGGTAATGAGACTGTCAAGGAATTTTTGCTTGTGGATCAATGGGAAAGGCGAAATCGTGGCGATCTTTCAAGCCGCTTATGAACGATGTTCTAGAGGTATTTGAAAGGAAACAAAATTCGCGGAACGACTTTTTGGATGGGATCGCAAGTGCTCCGCTGAGAACGCCGCCGGGCGGTTGCGGTTACAAGGAGCGCGATTCCACAGATATTCGAGGGCAATAAAAAACGGGCGCGCCATAAGCGCGCCCGCGGAGTCGGCTTGTAAGCCGGGTTCTGTTCGCCTTGCGGCGCGACAGTCATTCCTCTCGGCGGCGCATCGCTGCGCCGCTCCAGCGACCTACCCGGGAACAACGCGGGCCGCGTTATCGTTCCCCTATTCGGTCTTGCTCCAGGTGGGGTTTGCCGTGCCGGTCGGTTGCCCGACTCGCGGTGCGCTCTTGCCGCACCATTTCACCCTTGCCACGCATCCGAAGATCGTTCGGCGGTATCTTTCTGTTGCACTTTCCGTCGGCTCGCGCCGCCCAGGCGTTACCTGGCACC
>DATFCO010000202.1:0-4490 GCA_035253005.1 Rhodanobacteraceae bacterium | reverse complement strand
GGTAAACTGCGTTCCATGTCAAACAAGACCCTCAAACTCGCGTTGCTGCAGGAACGTGACCGCGGCAGCCCCGCGCTGAATCTCGATGCCATCGAATCCGGCCTGCGCGAAGCGAAGGCCGCCGGTGCGCAACTGGTGCTGTTGCAGGAATTGCACAACGGCCCGTACTTCTGCCAGCATGAGCACGTGGGCGAATTCGATCGCGCCGAATCCATTCCCGGCGAATCGAGCGCGCGCATCGGCCGGCTCGCGGAAGAACTGCAACTCGTCGTGGTCGCGTCGATCTTCGAGCGCCGCGCCGCAGGCATCTATCACAACACCGCCGTGGTGTTCGACCGCTCTGCGCAAATCGCCGGCGTGTACCGCAAGATGCACATCCCGGACGATCCGGCCTATTACGAGAAGTTCTACTTCACGCCCGGCGATCTCGGCTTCAATCCGGTGCAGACTTCGCTCGGCAAGCTCGGCGTGCTGGTGTGCTGGGATCAGTGGTATCCGGAAGCGGCGCGCCTGATGGCGTTGGCCGGCGCGGAAATCCTGCTGTACCCGACCGCGATCGGCTGGGATCCGTCCGACACGCAAGCCGAGAAGGATCGCCAGCGCGACGCGTGGATCACCGTGCAGCGCGGGCACGCGGTCGCCAACGGCGTGCCGCTGGCCGCGTGCAATCGCGTCGGCTTCGAACCCGCACCCGACGGCAGTCGCGGCATCCAGTTCTGGGGTTCCAGTTTCGTCGCGGGACCGCAAGGCGAACTTTTGCGCCAAGCAAACGACGACAGCCGCGAATTGCTGATCGCCGAAATCGACATGGCGCGCAGCGAAGACGTGCGGCGCATCTGGCCGTTCCTGCGCGACCGGCGCATCGATGCGTACGGTGATTTGCTGAAACGGTTTCGCGACTGAAATCCTCCAATTCCGCTCGCCCTGAGGTATCGAAGGGCGAACTCCGGCATTCCAGGCGATTGGTGTTCGTGCTTCGATACCTCAGCACGAACGGGCTCTAGGACTTGGCTTGAACGCGCAAATTGACACACACGACGATCCGCTGCACGAACAGCCGCTGGCGCGCGTCACGCGCAACGGTGTGGAATACGTGCTGCTCGGTACCGCGCACGTGTCGCGCGCATCGGTCACCGCCGTGCGCGCGCTGATCGACCGTGAACCATTCGACGCGATCGCGGTGGAACTGTGCGAATCGCGCGCGGCGGGCATGCGCGATCCCGATGCGCTGGCGAAGATGGATCTGTTCCAGGTGATCCGCACCGGCAAGGCAGGCATGGTGTTCGCATCATTGGCGCTGTCGTCGTTCCAGCGCCGCATCGCCGAGCAATACGGCATCGAGCCCGGCGCGGAAATGCGCGCGGCGATGGATGGCGCGAACGAGCGCAACCTGCCGCTGTGGCTGGTGGACCGCGAAATCGGCATCACGCTCAATCACGCGTATCGCGGTGTGCGCTTCCGCGACCGCATGGCGATCCTGGCGGGTTTGGGCGGCAGCCTGTTCGCGCGCGAGGAAATCGGCGAGGAAGAAATCGAGAAACTGAAACAGGGCGACATTCTCGAGAGCGCGTTCGGCGAATTTGCGCGCCAGTCCACGCCGCTCTACAACGCGCTGATCGGCGAGCGCGATGCCTTCATGGCTGCGCGGCTGCGGCAGGAATCCGCGCAGACGCCCAACGCGAAACGCGTACTGGTGGTGATCGGCGCGGGCCATCTCGCCGGACTGCAACGACAAATTCTGGAACAGGAGACGCCGCCGCAAATCCTGTTGGAACCGCTCAACGCCAAGCTGCCTTCGCCGCGCTGGCCCAAGTGGTTCGCGGTCGGCGTGATGCTCGCGATCTTCGTCGCGATCGGAATCATCTTCTATCGCAGCCCCGCGATGGGTTGGGCCGCACTGCGCGACTGGGCGATCTACACCGGCGTGTTGAGCGCGCTGGGCGCGGCGATCGCCGGCGCGCATCCGCTGTCGATCCTGGTCGCGGCGATCGTCGGACCGCTGAAGCCGATTCGCCCGCCCGGACTTTCGTCGGGCGTGTTCTCGGGCATGATCGAAGTCTGGTTGCGCAAACCGCGCGTGGCCGATTTCCAGAAACTGCGCGACGACCTGCTGCACTTCAGCGGCTGGTGGCGCAACCGCGTCGCCCGCACCCTGCTGGTTTTCATGCTGACCAATCTGGGCACGATCGCCGGGGAATATCTGGCGGGGATCAGGATTTTCAGTAGATTGTTTTGAACGCGACCATCAATTAGGGCTAGCAACGTCCGGCATCCACTCGCTTGATGGTGACACGGTAATCGCGTTTCGGGATGCCACTGATGATCCAACGAATATTCTCATGTCCAATCCACATCGCAATTACCCCTTCATTGTGACAGGCACCGTAGGTCAACAGCAATTCGCGACCATCTAGAACCGCTTTGCCGCTGTTTTCCACTGGATGACCACTGCCACCTCTCTGGACCCATGCTTCTACGATCAAATTGTCGTCGGCCCAGCGCATTCCATAGTCTGAAAAGCCGGGAACAGAAATCCACCTTCCGCTGCGATAAATTTGGCCATCCTTCTCAGGCAATCCCGCAAAGTAGCGTGGCATCGAGGGGTCGGTCTGGAATTGTCTTCCGATTTGAAATTGCACTTTCGGACCGGCAGACAATGCGACGGTTGCGATGATGGCAATAATCGACATGATCAAACCTCAGGACAACGGTCAGCGTAGCCCACTGAACATGCAGCACGAAATCCGGGAAACACGATCCCGGATTCCGCCGCGATTCATCCGAGACTTTACGGATGCTGCTTCGCCTGCGGCGATCCTTCCTTCAACAGCCGCAATTCCCAGCCGCCGCCGGGCGCGAGGTTGAACGCATTCGCCATGCCGGCGATCACGCCGCTGCCGTCGTCCAGCGGATGCAGGATGCGGATGCCGTAGTTGTTGATGTCGCCGAGCCCCGAGTAGTTCTCGTTAACCGCCGGCGAGTCGGAAGAATCGATGCGCCACAAATCCGCACCGTCCTCCGCCGCCTCGGAGGGACCTTGCAAGGCCGACGCGTCGTACGTGCCGATGAACAGGTGGCCATCGAACACCGCCATTGTCCACGTATATTCGTTGCCGCGATTGCCGAATCCGGACGGCCCATAAAGCGGCGTCCAGCCGGTCGGTGTCATGGCGAAGGTCTTCGGAGCACTGCAGCACTTGGGCAATTCGCTTTCGCCGTACACCAACTGGATCTCGCGCGTCGAAGGATCCTCGAGGTTGCGGCCGCGCCAGACCGACGTGCTGCGGTAAACGCCGTCCTTGAGCGCTTGCAGCTCCTGGTCGTTGTCCGGCATGCCGAAGCAGAACGCGTACGTGCACGTTTCGTGGATGCTCAGCGTGGGCGCGTTCTGCAGGTGGATCGTGCCCCAGTACAGCCAGCCGTCGAATTGCTTGAGCGCGCCGCCCGAGTAGCCATAGCGTGCCGTGATCGGGTCCGGATCGTATTGCACGGGAGACCAGACCTGTTTCCAGTTGTTGATATCGCCCGACGTCAGTCCACCGGGTGGAATCGGCGGACTGATCCACACTCCGGCCACGTTGGTGCTGCCGCTCTGGATCGTGCCATCGGTGCCACGCTGGATCGGTACGGTAGAGATGGCAAGACGGTCCTGGCCATCGGCACCGGTGTACAACGTGATATTGGCGACATCGGCCGTCACGCGTCCGACCTCGGTAAAGTTGTTGCACCAGGTCTGCGACGATTTCAGCGCGCCGGGCGTGCTGTTCCAGCGCAGCACCGAACCGTACGTCGCCGCGCCGACGCCGACGTAGAGCACGCCGTCGACGACGCTCATGCCGCGCACGTAGTTGTAATCCGTGCGGGCGCACGAGCCGAGGAACTTCCCGGTGTCGGCGCGGAATGCGAAGAAATTCGCACTGGCGCTGTTGAGGCTCGGCCCGGCGAGAAATACCGTATTGTCGATCGTCGCCGCGCCCCGCAACCCGAGCGTATTCTTCGTCAGCAGCGGGCTGTTGACCTGTTGATCGACCAGCACGCCGGTCGCGAGATCCCACGTGTAGATGTGCGGCGGCCGCCAATCCCCGAAGAACGCCGGAAAGCCAGGATTGTCCCGCACCTGCTCGGCCATGCCGTATTCGCAGACTCCATTGGCATTCACGTGCGGATTGGGAACGGTCCGGTTGCCGGAGACCAGGCAGAGGCCGTTGGCCAGCGTCCCGAACCAGAGCTTGCCGTTCGCTTCGGTCAAACTCCAGATATAGGACTGGTTTGCCTTCGGCTGACCCGCCGGGCAAGTGCCGTCCGGATTCATCGGCGGATAGTCCACGCCGATGCCGTTGAAGCACTCATCCGGCGCGACCTGCCAGAGCAGCTCGTTGTCGGTAAGGATCGGCTGCGGGACCGGCACGTCGGAAGCGGCGGCCTGAACACGCGCCGATATCGCCAAATTGAAAAGCGCAAACGCGCAGCACGATCCGAATATCGGAAGA
>DATFCO010000201.1:0-3797 GCA_035253005.1 Rhodanobacteraceae bacterium | reverse complement strand
CGGCGACGCGCGTGCCCTGCGCCGAAAGTAGCGTGGATGTATCGCCTTCGATCGTGATCTTCTCGATCTTGTCGCCGCCACGGATCGCGTTCACCACTTTCTGGTCGTCGGCGGAAACGACTTCACCGAACACCGTGTGCTTGCCGTCCAGCCACGGCGTCGGCACGTGCGTGATGAAGAACTGGCTGCCGTTGGTGCCGGGGCCGGCGTTCGCCATTGACAGCACGCCCGCCTTGTCGTGTTTCAGTCCTGTGCGCGTTTCATCCTCGAATTTGTAACCGGGGCCGCCGGTGCCCGTGCCGTTGGGGCAACCACCTTGGATCATGAAATCCGGGATCACGCGGTGGAAATTCAATCCATCGTAAAAGCCACGCTGCGCCAGATTGACGAAGTTCGCCACCGTCACCGACGCCTGATCGGCGAACAGTTTCAGATGGATCGGGCCGCGCGAGGTTTGCACCGTGGCGGTCAACGCAGTCATTTCGAATCCTCGGTTTAAGGCAATCGGCTAGCTTAACAAGCTCGCCAGCGAATGCCAGCGGCCCATGCCGCGAGCAGGTATACTTCCAACATGCGCGGCGGCCACGGATCGGCGAGCCGCTTCTCTTTTTCATGATTTTGCGGCCGCTTCGTCGCGGCCCTTTTGCGTGCCCATGTCCATCCAGAACCTGCGCAACATCGCGATCGTCGCCCATGTCGACCACGGCAAGACCACCCTGGTCGATCAACTACTGAAGCAATCCGGCACGCTGTCGGAACGCGCGGTGGTGCCCGATCGCGTGATGGACAGCAACGACCTGGAGCGCGAGCGCGGCATCACGATCCTCTCCAAGAACACCGCGATCCGCTGGACCGATCCGCGTGGCGAACAGTGGCGCATCAATATCGTCGACACACCGGGACACGCCGATTTCGGAGGCGAAGTCGAACGCGTGTTGAGCATGGTCGATTCGGTGCTGCTGCTGGTCGACGCGATGGACGGTCCGATGCCGCAGACGCGCTTCGTGACGCAGAAGGCGTTCCGCATGGGTTTCAAGCCGATCGTGGTGATCAACAAGATCGACCGCCCCGGCGCGCGCCCCGATTGGGTGCTCAACCAGACCTTCGATCTGTTCGACCGTCTCGGCGCAAGCGACGAACAACTGGATTTTCCGGTCGTATATGCGTCCGCGTTGCAGGGCTACGCGGGTTTGCAGCACGACGTCCGCGGCGGCGACATGACGCCGCTGTTCGAGGCGATCGTGAAGCACGTGGCCGCGCCGCAGGTCGATCCGGACGGCGCGTTCCAGATGCGCGTGTCTTCGCTGGACTACAACTCCTACGTGGGCGTGATCGGCGTCGGCCGCGTGCAGCGCGGTACGGTGAAACCGAACATGCCCGTCGCGATCGTCGATCGCGAAGGCAAGAAGCGCAACGGCAAAATCCTGCAAGTGCTGGGCTTCATGGGCCTCGAGCGACGCGAGGTCGAATCCGCGCAGGCCGGCGACATCATCGCGATCTCGGGCATCGAGAACCTGAGCATCTCCGACACCTTGTGCGATCCGGCGCAGTCCGAAGCGCTGCCCGCGCTCACCGTCGACGAGCCGACCATCAGCATGACCTTCCAGGTCAACAACTCGCCCTTCGCCGGACACAAGCAGCACAGCGGCGGACGTTTTCTCACCTCGCGACAAATTCGCGAGCGCCTGACGCGCGAAACGCTGCACAACGTCGCGTTGAAAGTGGAAGACACCGAGGATCCGGACAAATTCAAGGTATCCGGTCGCGGCGAATTGCATCTTTCCATCCTGATCGAAACCATGCGCCGCGAAGGTTATGAACTCGCGGTGTCGCGCCCGGAAGTGATCGTGCGCGAAATCGGCGGCGTCATGCAGGAGCCGTACGAACAGCTCGTCGTCGATATGGAAGAGCAATACCAGGGCGGCGTGATGGAGCGGCTCGGCACCCGCAAGGCGCAGTTGAAGAACATGGAACCGGACGGCCGCGGGCGCGTGCGGCTGGAATATCTGATCCCCGCGCGCGGGCTGATCGGTTTCCAGACCGAATTTCGCACGCTCACCGCCGGCACCGGGCTGATGTTCCACGTGTTCGATCACTACGGCCCGAAATCCGAAGGCGCAATCGGCAAACGTCAGAACGGCGTGATGATCTCCAACGGCACGGGCATGGCGCCGGCCTACGCACTGTTCGGCTTGCAGGAACGCGGCCGCATGCTGATCGACGCGGGCGTGGAGATCTACGAAGGGCAACTGGTCGGCATCCACGCCAAGGACAACGACCTCACGGTCAACGCGCTGCGCGCCAAGCAGCTCACCAACATCCGCGCCGCCGGCAAGGACGATGCGCTGATCCTCACGCCGCCGGTGAAGCTGTCGCTGGAACAAGCGCTGGAATTCATCGACGACGACGAACTGGTCGAAGTCACGCCCAGACAAATCCGCCTGCGCAAGAAATTCCTGACCGAGAGCGACCGCAAGCGGGCGTCCAGGCAGGCGGCGTGATTCGCTTCGCGTCGGCCCAGGTCAAGAGCCCGGATCGGTTGGAAGCGGATCGCGACAGCCGGGCGGCAGCTACTGCGGCTTCATGTCATGCTGCCGCACAGTCGGTGCACCCTGCCGAATTCGAATTCGCGCAAGTCTCAAGCACTTGGCAACTTGCGAGCTCTAACCGATCCGCGCGCTGTCATTGATCATCGCTCGACGCGAAGCGCTGATCAGCGGCAGTCCTGTGGCAGCAAATCCGCAGCGACATCGCGGCTGGCACAATGCCACAGCACCAGCGAACCTTGCAGCCAGGGCGTCAACACGACCTGCTTGCCGCGCTGGGCGTCCGCGATCTGTCCACCCAACGTGATCACGATCCGGCCGTTTTCGATGTGCGCGTTGTCTATGTATTTGCCTTGCACCGCGGACAGCGACAGCAGGCCGGCCTGGGCATCGTCATACGGCCACGCGCCGCCGTTGCGCGCACGATAAACCGCGACGGCGACCCGCATGCCGTCGGCGGTGGCAATTGCGTCACTGATTTGCGCGCGGACTTCGCGGACGTGTTGGCGTTGCAGGATGGCAATCGAGCCCGCGATCGCGGCAATCACCAACACGATCAGCACACTCCAGCGAAGGCGGCGTGTCGCCGCAGGCGAGAGCGGGTTGTTGTCGCTGGTCAGCAGTTCGCTCATGACGGCTTTCCCGAATGTCTGCGCAGACTTTAGCGCCACGCCTCTCGTGCGCGCCAGCGAGACGCCCCGAATACAATCCCCGAAATGCGAAAGCCCATTTTGATCGCCTGGAGCGGCGGCAAGGATTGCCTGATGGCGCTGCAGCGGCTGCGGGCCGGTCCGCACTGGCAGGCCGTCGGATTGCTGACGACAATCACGCGGCAATTCGATCGCGTGGCGATGCATGGCATCCGCCGTGACGTGTTGCACGCGCAAGCCGCAGCATTCGCGTTGCCGCTGATCGAATGCGAAATCGACTGGCCTGCCAGCAACCAAGCCTACGAAGCCGCGCACTCGCAAGCGTTACGACGTGCGCGCGAATGCTGGCCGGGTTTGCAACATTGTGCGTTCGGCGACCTGTTCCTCGAAGACGTGCGCGATTACCGCGAACGCCAGTTGTCGCGCGAGGGCTGGCGCGGCGTGTTTCCGCTGTGGGGTTCCGATACCCGCGAGCTTTCACGCGAGTTCGTGGCGCAGGGCCATCGCGCGGTGCTCACCTGCGTGGACACGACCCAACTGGACGGCGCATTTTCCGGCCGCGACTACGACGCGGATTTGCTGGATGAGTTGCCCGAACGCG
>DATFCO010000200.1:0-2152 GCA_035253005.1 Rhodanobacteraceae bacterium | reverse complement strand
TGCTGCGGTTCCCGCCGCAGGCAATCGCGCAGTATGGCTTCCGCGCGCTCGAAGTCGCCCAAGGCGATCAGGCTGCGTGCCTGTGTGTAGCAGAGTGCCGCGGTGGAATGCCCGCGCGACAACACCGGTCGCAACGTGCGTTCGGCTTCTTCATGGCGATTGACCGCATGCAAGGCGATCGCGAGTGCATGTGCGGCCGTGATGTTGCCCGGAGAATCCGCGATGATGCGTCGATAGAAATCGATCGCTTCATCGCCGCGGCCGAGCGCGACCAGTGCATTGACGTGCTGCGCCGCCAGTTCCGGCGCCGCCTTACCGCCGGCACAGAACGGTGCGGCGATCGCCAGTGCTTGCGCGTGGCGGCGCGTATCGTTGTAACGGCGCGCCAGCACCAGCGCCGCGCGCGGATCGGCCTGTTTCGACGTCGCGGCCTGCAACAGGAGCTGCTCGGCCTCAACGTGCCGGCCGCTGGCGAGCAACAGTTCGCCCAGCATCGTCAGCGTCGGCGACCATGCGGGATCGAGCGCCACCGTTTCGCGCAAGACCTTCTCGGCGCCGCCCGTATCGCCCAGCGCCAGCTTGGCACCGGCGAGCAAACGTCTCGCTTCGGTGAATTCGGGATTCTCTTCGACGATGACCCCGAGTTGCTCATGCGCGGTGCGGAAATCGCCGGATCGCAGCAAGCGGTCGATCCGCCTCATCGCATCGAGAAGCGCGGAGGAAATCATTTGCCAAGGATCATAGCGCCTTGCGCCGCAACCGCGATTTGCCGTTGGCGTCGCGATCGACAACGATGCCGTAGTGCTTGCCGTCGAAGGTGACGTTCGTGAGTGTCAACGATTTCCACGCGGCTGGCAGCACGGGCGGATATTTCTCGACCAAGCCTGCATCTTCGATGCGCAGGCCGGTCAATCCGTAGATCAGGCTCTGCACGAACCCCGCCGAGCCGGTGAGGAAATAGCCGGTATTGTTGTGCACGGTTTCGGTGCGCACCCCGAACGGCGCTTTCAGCATGTCCGCGCTGATGTTGTCTTCGATCCAGCGCGTGGTCTCGGCGGCATCTCCGAGTGCACTCGCGGCGATGGTGAGCGGCGCGAGTCCCATTGTCGTCGGTACCCGGCCGGACTGCTCCGGTGGTGCGGCATCGCTGCGGTAGTCGTTGCGGCGTACCGCCATGTCCATCGAAAGGTCGAGTGAGGGAAACGCGAGGAAGGAAAGATCGCTGTCGCCGGGCTCGTGCAAACGCTCATGCGGGTCCAGGGGAAGATGACGTTGTTCCTGCGAGGAAAACGGCAGATATAACTTGTTCGCGATTTCGGACCAGCGTGGATCGGCTTGCGCGCCGACCAGTTTGGCAGCCGCGGTCGCGATCCGCAGCGACTTGGCGGCCGATGAATTGGTGAAGGTGTCGTTGTCGACGTGCGCGTAGGGCTCCATCACCGAAACGACGTCGCGGATTTCATAGCGTTGCTTCGCTGCATCGTACGTGGCGCGGTTGGTCCAGAATTGCGCGATGTCGCGGATCACCGGCCAGCCGTATTTGCGCAACCAATCGATGTCGTGCGTCGCCAGCCAGTATTGCCACTGCGCAATCGCGATATCGGCATTGACGTGGATCTCGCCGACACTCAAACGATGCGCGGCGTACAGGATCTGCTCGCTGCCGTTTTCCGGATCGGCTTCCCACGGATATTTGGCGCCGGCGAAACCTGCATCACGCGCGCGTTGCTGGGCGGCGGACAGCGTGCGATCGCGGAACATCACGATCGAACGAGCGCGCTGCGGATGCATCAGCAACAGCGCGGGGAAAATCCAGGTGTCGCTGTCCCAGAACACGTGGCCGACATAGCCGGTGGTCAAGGCGCAGGCACCGACGCCCCACGAAATGTCCGGCGCCACGTTGGCGAGTAGGTAATAAAGATCGGAATGCACCGTGAGCTGCGCGCGTGGATCGCCGTCGATGCGGATGTCGGATTGCCACAGCTTCGCCCACGCGGCGCGGTGGACATCGAGCAGCGCATCGAATCCTTTTCCGCGCGCAGATTCGGCCAGCGCGAGATCGGCCTTGGCATCGCCGCCCCAGCCTTCGCGCGACACCGCGATGTATTTGGTGAAAGCGTAGGTCCTTCCTTTTTCCATCCTGACTTGCAGA
>DATFCO010000199.1:0-6931 GCA_035253005.1 Rhodanobacteraceae bacterium | reverse complement strand
GGGTTATCTCAATCTTTCTCGTTTGATCTCGCGCGCCTGGCGCGAGGGTCAGCACGGCGGCCACGCGCTGGTCGAGCCGCGCTGGCTGGAATCCGCGCACGAAGGGTTGATCGCGCTGGCGGGTCGCGAAAGCGAGATCGGACATCTGCTGCTGGCTGGCCGCGACGAGGACGCACGTTCGCAACTGGATCGGTTGCGCGCGCTGTTCGATCAGCGGCTGTATCTCGAACTGACGCGCTCGCGGCGGGAAGGCGAAGAAGCGTTCAACGTCCACGCGCTGCGGCTCGCGGCAGATTTCGACCTGCCCGTGATCGCCAGCAACGACGTGCGCTTTCTGGAAGCGGAGGATTTCGAGGCGCACGAAGCGCGCGTCTGCATCCAGCAAGGCCAGCAACTCTCCGATCCCCGCCGCGTGCGCGAGTACTCGAGCGAGCAGTGGCTGAAGCCTGCGGAGATGATGGCCGAACTGTTCGCCGACATCCCCGAGGCGCTGGAGAACAGCGTTGAACTCGCCAAGCGGTGCAACCTGGAATTGCAGTTCGGCAAGTACTACCTGCCCGCCTTTCCGGTGCCGGCGCAGCACACGCTGGAATCGTGGATCAGAGAAACTGCACGCGAAGGATTGCACAAGCGTTTGAACGAACACGGTCTCGCGCAGGGATACGCGCAGGCGGATTACGAGAAGCGGCTGGATTCCGAACTCGAAACCATCGTGCGCATGGGTTTCGCCGGCTACTTCCTGATCGTGGCGGATTTCATCGGCTGGGCGAAACAACACGATATTCCTGTGGGTCCGGGACGCGGATCGGGCGCCGGCTCGGTGGTGGCGTGGAGCCTCGGCATTACCGATCTCGACCCGTTGCGTTTCGATCTGCTGTTCGAGCGGTTCCTCAATCCCGAACGCGTGTCGATGCCGGACTTCGACATCGACTTCTGCATGGAAGGCCGTGACCGCGTGATCGAATACGTAGCCGCGACTTACGGACGCGACCAAGTCAGCCAGATCATCACTTACGGCACGATGGCGGCCAAAGCCGTGCTGCGCGATTGCGGCCGCGTGCTCGGCATGCCGTATGGACAGGTCGATGGCATCGCCAAGCTGATCCCGAAGATGCCGCTGGACCTGACGCTGGAAGACGCGCTGGGCCTGAGCGCCAAATCGCGCAAGGAGCCCGATCGCATCGTGCGCGAGTTCTGCGATCTCTACGAGAACGACGAGGACGCGCGTACGCTGATCGATCTGGCGTTGAAGCTGGAAGGCATCGCGCGCAATGCGGGCAAGCACGCGGGCGGCGTGGTGATCGCGCCTTCCGCACTGACCGACTTCGCGCCGCTCTACTGCGAAACCGGCGGCGGCGGCGTAGTCACGCAGTTCGACAAGGACGACGTGGAAGCGGTCGGCCTGGTGAAGTTCGATTTTCTCGGCCTGCGTACTCTGACCATCATCGATTGGACGGTCAGGGCGATCAATGCGAAGCGTGCGGGCGCCGAACCACTCGACATCGCGAAGTTGCCGCTCGACGATCCCGAAACCTACGCGATGCTTTCACGCGCGGACACCATCGCCATCTTCCAGTTCGAAGGCGGCGGCATGCAGCGGCTGCTGAAGGATGCGAAACCGGACCGCTTCGAGGATCTGATCGCGCTGGTGTCGCTGTTCCGTCCCGGACCGATGGACCTGATTCCGAGTTACGTCGCGCGCAAGCATGGCCGCGAGCCGGTGGAATATCCCGATCCGCGCGTCGAACCGATCCTGAAAGAGACTTACGGCATCATGGTCTACCAGGAACAGGTAATGCAGATGGCGCAGATCGTCGGCGGCTACACGCTCGGCGGAGCCGACCTGCTGCGCCGCGCGATGGGCAAGAAGGTGCCGGCCGAGATGGCCAAGCACCGCACGATTTTTCGCGACGGCGCGATCGCCAATGGTGTGGAAGCCCGCCGCGCCGAGACGATCTTCGACCAAATGGAAAAATTCGCCGGCTACGGTTTCAACAAGTCGCACGCCGCGGCCTATGCTCTGGTGTCGTACCAGACCGCCTGGTTGAAGGCGCACCATTGCGCCGAGTTCATGGCGGCGACACTGTCGGCGGACATGGACAACACCGACAAGGTGGTGCAGTTTCTCAACGACGCGCGCGCGCACGGCATCACGATCCGGCCGCCGGACGTGAACGCGTCCGCGTACAAGTTCATCGCCGACGACGAGCACACCATCCGTTACGGCCTCGGCGCAATCAAGGGCGTGGGGCGCGCGGTGTGCGAGGCAATCGTGGCCGAGCGCGAAGCCGGTGGCTCTTATCGCGATCTCGCCGACTTCTGTTCGCGCATCGATCCGGGCAAACTCAACAAGCGCGTGCTGGAGGCGCTGATCAATTCCGGTGCGGCCGATGCGCTCGCCGCCAATCGCGCCACGCTGATGGCGCAACTGCCGGAAGCCGCGCGCGCGGCCGAGCAGCACCTGCGCGACCGCGCGGCCGGCCAGAACGACATGTTCGGCGCGATCGTCGCGGTCGAAACGCCCGCGATCCACGTTCCCGACCAGCCCGACTGGACGCTGGAGCGCAAGCTCGCCGGCGAACGCGCCACGCTCGGCCATTATCTTTCCGGACATCCGACCGATCCGTGGCGCGAGATCCTTGCGCAACTCTCCAATTGTCCCATCGGCGAAATCGCGCAGCGCTGGCAACCACCGAAACGCGAGGACGAGGCTGCGCGCTTCCGCCGCGAAACGCCCTGGACGATCGCCGGCATGGTGACGCTGCAACGCCGCCGCGGCGACAACGGCGCGTTCGTGCGCTTCGAAGACTGGAGCGGCGCGATCGAGGTGAGTTTCTTCCGCGAAGTATTTTCGGATTACGCTAACCTGCTCGTGCGCGACGCGATCCTGATCGTGGAAGGCGGTTTGATGCTGGACGATTTCAGCGGCGAGATGCAGATGCGTGCGCGACGCGTGTGGACGCTCGACGAGGCCTGCGCGCAACAGGCGCGCGCGGTGCGCCTGCGCGTCAACGGGATCGGCGCGGACTTCGCACCCGCCCTGAAGCGCGCGTTGGCAGGTCATTCCGGCTCCACGCCGCTGCTGCTCACCGGTTTCCGCAACGCGCGCGGCTGCGCCGACCTCGAACTGGGCGAGGACTGGCGCGTGCGCGTCACCACCGAACTGCTGCGCGCCCTCAATGCGCTGCCGGGCGTGCAGGCTGTCGACCCGAAGCTGGCGCGGCCATCAGCGGCAACATGACTTCGTCATTCCGGACGCCGCGCAGCGGCGATCCGGAACCCAGTGACTTTGACTCCTGATGAGAGCAAAGGCGCTGGGTTCCGGGTTCCGCCTTCGGCGGCCCCGGAATGACGATGAGATTATGCTCACCGCTATAATCGCGTCTTTGTCCCGACCAGCCGGCGCATGAACCCCAATTTCCTCGATTTCGAACAGCCGATCGCGGAGCTTGATGCGCGCATCCGCGAGCTGACGCATGCGGGCCAGGGCTCGGCCGTCGACATCGACGAGGAAGTCGGCAGGTTGCGCGACAAGCTGCGCGCAAAAACCGCCGATATCTTCAAGAACCTGTCGCCGTGGCAGGTCACGCAGTTGTCGCGGCATCCGGCACGGCCCTACACCAACGATTACATCGAAACGATCTGCGACGAGTTCCACGAACTCGACGGCGACCGCATGTATGCGGACGATCCGGCCATCGTCGGCGGCTTGGCGCGCATCAATGGCTGCGGCGTAATGATCGTCGGCCACCAGAAAGGCCGCGATATCAAATCGAAAGTGCGACGCAACTTCGGCATGCCGCGACCGGAGGGCTACCGTAAGGCGCTACGGCTGATGAAGATGGCGGAACGTTTCCGGTTGCCGCTGCTGACTTTCATCGACACGCCCGGCGCGTATCCCGGCGTCGGCGCGGAAGAACGCGGCCAATCCGAAGCTATCGCCCGCAACCTGGAGGAAATGGCCACGCTGCGCGTACCGATCCTCTGCACCGTGATCGGCGAAGGCGGTTCCGGCGGCGCGCTGGCGATCGGCGTCGGCGATCGCACCATCATGTTGCAGTATTCGACCTATTCGGTGATTTCTCCCGAAGGCTGTGCTTCGATCCTGTGGAAGAGCGCGGAAAAGGCGCGCGACGCCGCCGATGCATTGAGCCTCACCGCGCCGCGACTGAAGGAACTGGGCCTGATCGACAAGATCGTGCGCGAGCCCACCGGTGGTGCGCACCGCAATCCGGTTTCGATGGCCAAACGCCTGAAGGCGGTGCTGGTAAACGAGCTCGACACCTTGCAGGCGTTGCCGATCGACGAATTGCTGGAGCAGCGATATCGGCGGTTGCGGGGATATGGAGCATTCCAGGAGTGAGACCGGCATGACTGTCCTTCGCATCGGACACGTCAACCTGCGCGGGCCCGCGGACCTGATCGAACAACTGAGGAGCTTCTACGTCGACATCATCGGCTTGCGGGAAGGCCCGCGTCCGACTTTCCGTTCCGGCTCGTCAGGCTACTGGCTATACGCCGGCGAGCATGACGTGATCCATCTTTCCGTCGATCCGCGCCGCACGACCTTCGCCGACGCGCCGCACGCAGGGTTCGGCCACTTCGCCCCTGCTCTGCGACCGCGCCGATCTCGAACAAGCTCGCACCCGTCTGGATGCGCAGGGCGTGAGATACACCATCGATGAGATCGAAGAACTTGGACAAATTCAAATGTTCCTGACCGATCCTGCGGGGACATCGATCGAACTGACCTTGCATGCTGAATCGCGTGGGCGATCCGGCACCCATCAATAAGAACGCCGAAGGCGCGAGCCGTCGGTGTTCCGATTCATCCACTGCCGCGTTGCGGCATGTGCACTCAGTTCGATTCGGTGAACTGTATGTAAGGCGCCGCCCCGCCCGTGGCGCTGCACGGACCGAGGTTCAGATTGTTGGTTTCGCCGGTCGTGCCCGCGTTCGCCAGGCAGCTCGGGGCGTTCGTACTGCCATCGTTCGGCTGAAGATTTACCGTGAGCGACGAGCCGCTGTTGAAATTGGCCCGTGAACCGCCGCCGTTGCCGACGATGTTGAACTCGGACTGGTTCCACACGTAGGAGGCACCGAGTGTGCTGTCGCTCTGACTTACCGCAAAGGCGTTGGTGCCATTAGTGAAGGTCACCGTGTCGTTGCCTCCTTGCACGACGGAGCCCGCCAGTTTCACGTTGGCGAGTTGGGGAGCCGCGACGCCGTCGGCGCTGACCGACTTGCTGTTCTTGTAGCAGCCGTTGTACTGACTGGTGTTGTAGGTAAACCATCCCTTGAGGCACTTGGCTCCATCCGGAATGAACATCCAGTTCTGGATGAACACGGTCCCGCGCCTTCCACTCATCTCGTAGATGAATTGCTGCCAGACCTGGCAACTCGTGTATCCATCCATCGCGCAGACCGGTGAAGAATCGCCGACATTGGTGTTGAGCTGCAGCGTGTAGTTGTTGGCGCGGCCCAGCCCTCTTTCCTTCGTCACGCCCGTCACGACCGGGAAGCTGCCCGTTGCCGAACTGGTCAGATTGACGGTTCCGGCAGCATAGTCCTCGCCGTCGCCGACGATCGCCACCGCGTTGCTTGCGACAGGCGGCGTCGAACGATAGTCGGTGGTTCCGCACGAGGTCTTCTCCCAGATGAGGCTGGGAAACGTCGCATGGAAGCAGCCTGTGGTAAGCGGAGGCAACTGCCTCATCGTTTCATGCCAGGATTCCAGAGCCCGGGCCTGCACGGCATCGACGTCGTAGACCGAGGCCGCAGCCACAGAAAATTGCGAGGCGGCGCCGAGAAGCCCAAGCACCGGTACGATCTTGACCATGCGACGAAGGCTGGATGTGTTCTTGGATTGCATTGCACTCTCCCTGCAAATTTTAGGAAGGATTGCCCTCAGCAGATTTGCGATTTCGACGAGGGTCCAAACAGACGTGGAATCGAGCGACGCCAGCCTCCCCGGAGCTGCTTCGGCGCGCCGAATCCACGTTATAGGCGCGGAGCCGGTTTGTACAATCCTCGAGACAGATCTAGAACATGTGCCGCTCGATCCCGAGATGCGCGAGGATCTTGCTGGCAATCTCCTCGATCGAAGTCGACGTGGTGTTGAGCGAAGGCAGATGCTCGCGGCGGAATAGCTGATCCGCCAGCACCAGTTCGCGCTTGCACTGTTCGAGTTTCGCGTAACTGCTGCCGGGACGGCGCGCTTCGCGCACCTGGGCGAGACGAGCCGGATCGATGGTCAAGCCGTACAGCCGATCGCGGCAGGCTTTCAGCCGCGCCGGCAACGCGTCACGCTCCAGGTCTTCTTCGGTCAGCGGATAATTCGCCGCCTTGATGCCGTAGTGCAGCGCCATGTACAGGCAGGTCGGCGTCTTGCCCACGCGCGACACGCCGACCAGCACTACGTCGGCCTCGTGATAATTCGGATCGATGCCGTCGTCGTGCGCCAGCGCGTAGTTGGTGGCGTTGATGCGTGCTTCGTACTGGGCGAAATCCACCATGCCGTGCGCACGGTTGATCGCGCCCGATCGGCGCGTGCCTAGTTCCAGTTCCAGCGTGCCGATGAAAGGCGCCAGCACGTCGATCATCAGCGCGCCTGATTCGGCGATGATCTCGCACAGGCGGCTGTCGACCACCGTATTGACCACGATCGGCCGCTCGCCGTTTTGCGCGTAAGCCGTCTTGATGCGCAGCGCCGCGGCCTCGGCCTTCTCCTTGTTGTCCACGAATGCGATGCGGTGGCCGTCGAACTGCACGCCTTCGAACTGCGCCAGGATCGAATTGCCGATCGTCTCCGCCGTGATGCCGGTGGAATCGGAAACGAAGAAGACGGTCTTGCGTTCGCTCATCGCATCGGCCTCTACATGAACGATCAGTTTAGCCGAGCTTGTCTCCCCTGCCCGCGCCCGCGAAAATG
>DATFCO010000198.1:0-8743 GCA_035253005.1 Rhodanobacteraceae bacterium | reverse complement strand
TCGTCGAAGCTGACTTCTTCCCAAGCCTTGGCGTCGGCCAGCAGGGCGCGCAGCAGCTTGTTGTTCAACTCGTGGCCCGACTTGTGACCGTAGAACGAGCCGATCAGGCTGTGACCCAGCAGGTAGAGATCGCCGATGGCGTCCAAGATCTTGTGCTTGACGAATTCATCCTCGTAGCGCAGGCCGTCTTCGTTCAACACGCGATAGTCGTCCAGCACGATGGCGTTGTCCATCGAGCCACCCAGCGCCAGATTGCGCTCGCGCAGCATTTCGATATCACGCATGAAGCCGAAAGTGCGCGCGCGAGAAACCTCTTTCACGAAGGAGGTGGTGGAGAAGTCGATCTCCGCGGCGGAAGACCGCCGCGAGAACATCGGATGCTGGAACTCGATCGAGAAGCCGACCTTGAAACCGTCGAACGGCTCGAAACGGGCCCATTTGTCGCCGTCTTCGACCTTCACCGCTTTCTTGATGCGGATGAAACGCTTGGCGGCCGACTGCTCCTCAATGCCGGCGGACTGCAACAGGAACACGAAGGGACCGGCGCTGCCGTCCATGATCGGAACTTCCGCGGCGGACAAATCGACGTAGGCATTATCGATACCCAACCCCGCCATCGCCGAAAGCAGGTGCTCGACGGTGGCCACGCGCACGGCGTCGCGCACGAGCGTGGTCGACAGCCGGGTGTCGCCCACGAACTCGCAGCGGGACGGGATTTCCACGGGTTCGGCGAGATCGATGCGGCGGAATACGATGCCCGTATTCACCGGCGCCGGCCGCAGGGTCATATAGACCTTGTCGCCCGTATGGAGACCAACGCCCGTCGCACGTATCACATTCTTTAGCGTGCGCTGCTTGATCATTTTTCGTTTGAATCCTGTTAGGGTATCGCTAAGACGGGCGCGATCCTAGCACAGGGATTGCGCAAAATAAACAAACTTGCCCGTTCAGTTTATCCAATGGCAGGGCCGCTGGCCCTGTCCCCTTCCACGACCCGTATTGGTTGTTAAAACGATGCGAAAGGTTCCCCGGTTGACCCAGGTTTTTTTGCGCAGCCCTCGCGTTCGCCCAATCCTCGCCACGTCAATGGCGGCCTGAGCCCAGTTCCGATTCCCGGACAGATTCCGAATTCCTAACAGACTTTCCTGTCTCCATCCTTTCAGGAAGACTGGCAATCTCGCTTCGCCCGATGCCGGGGACGGGAGTCCGGCATCGGGCGAAGCGGCGAAGTCCGGCGATGCCTCGCGGCATTGCCGAAGAAGGCGAGGTCCGAAAGAAGAACCAGTCGCCGTAGTTATTTCATGCCGTCAATCGGCCTGACGTCGCAGGAACGCCGGGATGTCCAGATAGTCGGGCATGCCCGGATCCGCCGGCGCAGCATCTGCTTTGGCGGCCGGTTTCGCGTGGCCCGCCCCCGCATAGTCGACCACTTCGTTGCCGGTGCCGGTGCGCAGGGTCCGCAGCGGGCGTTGCGGCATGATCACCTCTTCCTGACGAGGCACGGCCCGCAGCGGCGCACGGGCAACAGCCGCGGCGCGGTTCAAGCCGGTGGCGACCACGGTCACGCGCACGTCGTCCTGCATTTCCGGATCGAGCGCGGTGCCCAGCACCACGGTGGCATCCTCGCTGGCGAAGTCGTGCACCACGCGGCCGATCTCGTCGAACTCGCGCATGGTGAGGTTCGGTCCGGCGGTGACATTCACGAGAATCCCGCAGGCACCGGAGAGGTTCACGTCTTCCAGCAGCGGGTTGTTGATGGCGCTTTCCGCCGCGGCCTGTGCGCGATCGTCGCCGCGGGCGGTGCCGGTGCCCATCATCGCCATGCCCATTTCGCTCATCACGGTGCGCACGTCCGCGAAGTCGACGTTGATCAGGCCCGGACGGGTGATCAGGTCGGCGATGCCCTGCACCGCGCCGAGCAGCACGTCGTTTGCGGCCTTGAACGCATTCAACAATGTCACTTCGCGGCCGAGCACGGTCAGCAGCTTTTCGTTCGGCACGGTGATCAGCGAATCGACGTACTGCTGCAGGTCTTCGATGCCTTTCAGCGCCACCTGCATGCGGCGTCGACCTTCGAACGGAAACGGCTTGGTGACCACCGCGACCGTCAGCACATTCATTTCCTTGGCAAGTTGCGCCACCACCGGCGCCGCGCCGGTGCCGGTGCCTCCGCCCATGCCGCAGGTGATGAACACCATGTCGGCGCCGTCCAGCATTTCCACGATGCGCTCGCGGTCCTCCAGCGCCGCCTGCCGGCCGAGTTCCGGATTGGCGCCCGCGCCCAAGCCCTTGGTGACACTCGCTCCGAGTTGCAGCGTGGTGCGTGCACCGCTGATCTTCAGCGCTTGCGCATCGGTATTGGCGCAGATGAATTCCACGCCGTCGATGGATGAATTGACCATGTGGCCGACGGCATTGCCACCGCCTCCGCCCACGCCGATTACCTTGATCACCGCATTGGGTGCCAGTTTTTCCACCAGTTCGAACATGTTCCCGTCCTCCGTAGTACTGCTTGTGGTGCCGCGAAGACCTCGTCGAAGTGCGCAGGCCATGGATGGCCTGCCCGCGAATCGGCACGCTCCTGCTACTCGTGCCGATTCGGCGAAGCCGAGTGCGGACATGCGCCGCACTCGGCGTGTCCTGAGCGAGTCCCGGATGGACTCGTCTCAGGACAATTAAAAATTCCTGTTGAGCCAGCCGCGCATCTTTCCGATGACGTTGCCCACGCTGCCGCCGACCGGTCCCAGCCCGCCGTGCGCGGAACCCGCGCGCGCGCCGTGCAGCAGCAGGCCCACGCCGCTGGCGTAGACCGGACTGGAAACCACTTCGGCCAGACCCGTGACGTGCTGCGGCAAACCCAGCCGCACCATTTTGTGGAATATCTCTTCGGCCAGATCCAGCGCGCCTTCCATGCGCGCGGCGCCGCCGGTCAACACCACTCCGGCCGCGACCAGGCTCTCGTAACCGGAACGGCGCAGTTCGTCCTGCACCATCTCGAAAATCTCCTCGTAGCGCGCCTGGATCGATTGCGCCAGCGCCTGCCGCGCCAATCGGCGCGGCGGACGATCGCCGACGCTCGGCACCTGGATGGTTTCTTCCGCGTGCGCGAGCTGCGCCAGCGCGCAGCCGTACTTGATCTTGATTTCCTCGGCGTGCGCCGTCGGCGTGTGCACGCCGTAGGCGATGTCGCTGGTGACTTGATCGCCGCCGACCGGTAGAGATTTGGTGTAGCGGATCGAACCTTGCGTGTAAATCGCGATATCGGTAGTCCCCGCGCCCATCTCGACCACGCACACGCCGAGTTCGCGCTCGTCTTCGGTCAATACCGATTTCGCGGAAGCCACCGCTGCCGGCACCAGCTCATCGACGCTCAATCCGCAACGCTGGATGCACTTGGTGCTGTTTTGCACCGCGCTGGCGGCACCGGTCACCAGATGCACGCCCGCCTCCAGACGCACGCCGCTCATGCCGACCGGATGACGGATGCCGTCTTGGCCATCGATGCGGTATTCCTGCGGCTCCTTGTAAAGCACCTTGCGATCAGCGGGAATCGCAACGGCGCTGGCCGCTTCCAGCACCTGATCCAGATCGCCCGGTGTGACTTCGCGGTCGCGGATCGCCGCGGTGCCGTGCGAGTTGCGCGTTTCCAGGTGCGAACCGGAAATCGAGGCGTATACCGAACGGATGTCGCAGCCGGCCATCAGTTCGGCTTCCTCGACCGCACGCTGGATCGAATGCACGGTGGATTCGATGTCGACCACCGCGCCTTTCTTCATGCCGCGCGAAATGTGCGAACCCAGCCCGATCACCTCAACCGGTTCGCCCGGCAGGTATTCGCCGACGATGGCGACGACTTTCGAGGTGCCGATGTCGAGACCGACGACCAGGTGCTTGTCGCTCTTGCGGTTCATGGGTTTAAACGTCTCGGGCAGGAGCATGGGGCGTACTCGCTTTCGAATCAGAAGGAGGTGCGGCAGGCGCGTCCGGCCACTTCACCGCGAAGCCGTTGCTGTAACGCAGGTCGGCATAAATGAAGCCGCTGCTGCGGCCTTGCATCAAAGTCGGCATTACATCGATGAAGCGCGCCAGCCGCTGTTCCGGCTGATCACGGCCGATCATCACCGTGCTGCCGTTGGAAAGCTGCAGGCTCCAGCTTCCGCGCACGGACAGATCGACCGCGTCCACGCGCAGGCGGAACCGCGCGAATTCGCGCTGGGCTTCTTCGTAGAAATCGACCACGTCGGCGACCCGATCGTCGGAGCCGGACAGATGCGGCAGATTCGCGACCGCATCCGCATTGGGCACCGCGAACAAGCGGCCGTCGCGGGCCAGCAACCGGCCCTGGCCCCAGTGCGCGAACGGATGCAGTTCCAGCACGCGCAATTCGAGCGTGTCGGGCCAACGCTTGCGCGCGTCGACTTCCGCCACCCACGGCAGTGCCGCAACCCTCCGGCGCACGCGATCCAGATCCAGCGCGAAGAACCCCGCGCGCAGGTCCGGCGCCACCGCTGCGCGCAACTGTTCCGCGCTGACATGCCTAAACTCGGCCTGCACCTGCAGTGTGCGCACCGGCCAGCGGTCCGCCGCGAACCAGCCCTGCAGCACGCCCACCACCGGCAGCGCGATCAGCGCAATCGCGACCAGCCAGGCGAGCAGGCGGGTGACGGAGGCGCCCCTCATGTCGCATCTCCGTCGAAACTGGTTTCCAGCACGCGCCAGCACAGCGTTTCGTAATCCATGCCGGCTTGAGCAGCGGCTTTCGGCACCAGCGAGTGCGAAGTCATGCCCGGCGCGGTATTCGCTTCCAGCAGCCAGTTGCGGCCTTGCCGATCGCGCATCACGTCCACGCGGCCCCAGCCGGAACAGCCGAGCGCATCGAACGCGCGCAGCGCCAAGGCGCGCGCGTCGCTCTCCGCATGGCCCTGCAAACCGGGACAGAGGTATTGCGTGTCCTCGGCGATGTACTTGGCGTTGTAGTCGTAGTACGCGCCCTTGGGCACGATGTGGATGCTGGGCAGTACCTCGCGACCGAGGATCGCCACTGTCAGCTCGTCGCCTTCGATCAGCGCCTCGACCAGCAGGTCGCCCGGATAACGCCGCGCCAGCGCAACCGCGTCGTCGAGATCTTTTTCTTCGAACACGCGCGACACGCCCACGCTCGAGCCCTCGCAGGCGGGTTTCACGATCAGTGGGAATCCAAGTTCGCGCGCGGCGGCGTGCACGCACGCTTCGTCGGCGCCGCGCGGCAGCGGCACGAACTTCGGCGTCGGCAGATCGAGCGCCAACCATACGTATTTGCTGCGCACCTTGTCCATCGACAGCGCCGAACCCAGCACGCCCGAACCGGTGAACGGAATGCCGAGCGACTGCAGCGCGCCCTGCAGCACGCCATCCTCGCCGCCGCCGTGCTGGCCGTGCAGGATGTTGAACACGCGCGCGAAGTGGCCGGCGCGCGCGGCGTCCAGCAACGCGGGGATGCCGTCGATCGCATGCGCATCCACGCCGCGCGCTTTCAGCGCGGCGAGCACGTTGCGGCCGGAATCCAGCGACACCTCGCGCTCGGCAGAACGCCCGCCCATCACCACGGCGACGCGGCCGAATGCGCGCGGATCCTCGACGCGCTTCATGCCGCACCTCGCGTCTTCAATTCGCCCGAAGCGGCGAGTTCGTTCGCCGCCGCGCCGATGTCTCCCGCGCCCAACAGCAACAGCAGATCGCCGTTGCGCAGCAGCGCAGGCAACACGGCGCGCAATTCGCGCGGATGCTCGACGAACACCGGATCGACCTTGCCGCGCGCGCGCACGGCGCGTGCCAGCGCGCGGCCGTCGGCATTGGCGATCGGCGCTTCGCCCGCGGGATAGACATCAGTGAGCAACAGCACGTCGGCTTCGCTCAGCACCGCGGCGAAATCATCCAGCAGGTCGCGCGTGCGCGTGTAGCGGTGCGGCTGGAACGCGACGACCAGCCTGTGATCGGGCCAGCCGCCACGCGCGGCCTCGAACACGGCCGCGAGTTCGCGCGGGTGGTGGCCGTAGTCGTCTATCAGCAAGGCGCGACCGCGATCCAGCGCGATTTCGCCCCGCCGGTTGAAACGCCGGCCCACTCCCTGGAATGTCTCCAGTGCATGCGCGATCGCTTTTGGCTCGACGCCGAGTTGCCAGCCGATCGCGCTGGCGGCGAGCGCATTCAGCACATTGTGGCGGCCGGGCAGATTCAACGTTACCGGCTGCGTGACGCCATCGGGCAGATGCAGCTCGAATTGCATGGTGCCGCCCAGCGCGCGCACGTTGCTGGCGCGCACGTCGGCATCGTGCTCGATCGCGTAGGTCAACACGTTGCGCGGCGTGGCGCGTGCGAGTGCCGCGACTTCGTCGTCATCCACGCACAACACGGCCAGCCCATAGAACGGCAGCCGGTGCAGGAAATCCGCGAAGGCCTTCTTCACCTCGGCGAAGTCGCCGTGGTAGTTCTCCAGATGGTCGGCATCGATGTTGGTGACCACCGCGATCACTGGCGACAGCAGCAGGAACGAACCGTCCGATTCGTCCGCTTCGGCGACGAGGTATTCCCCGGCACCGAGTTTCGCGTGCGCGCCGGCGGACAGCAGTTGCCCGCCGATCACGAAGGTCGGGTCGTAACCGGCTTCGGCCAGCACGCTCGCGACCAAGCTCGTCGTGGTCGTCTTGCCGTGCGTGCCCGCGACCGCAATGCCGCGGCGGAAGCGCATCAATTCACCCAGCATCTCCGCGCGCGGCACCAGTGGAATGCGGCGTTCGCGCGCGGCGGTGAGTTCCGGGTTGTCACGCTTGATCGCGCTGGAGGTCACCACCGCGTCCGCGCTCTCCACGTTGCGCGCGTCGTGACCGATCGCCACGTCGACGCCCATTTTGCGCAAGCGGTCGGTGACCGGCGACTCATGCACGTCGGAACCGGATACGGCGTAACCCAGCGTGTGCAGCACCTCGGCGATCCCGCTCATGCCGGCACCGCCGATGCCGATGAAATGCACGCGGCGAAACGCCTGCATGATGTCGCCATGCGGAGGCAATGGACGCGGCGTCATCGGTGCGCCTCCAGACAGCGCTGTGCGATCGTGGCGGCGGCTTCCGGTTTTGCCAGACTGCGCGCAGCCTGCGCCATCGCCAGCAATTTCGCGCGATCGCCCAGCAGGCGTTGCAGCAGCGTGGCGAAACGCGCCATCTGGAAATCGCGTTCCTGCACCAGCTCCGCCGCGTGGATGTCCACGAAAGCCTGAGCATTGCGGGTCTGGTGATCGTCCACCGCGTGCGGAAACGGGATCAGGATCGCGCCCAAACCCGCGGCGGCGAGTTCAGCCAAGGTCAATGCACCCGCGCGGCAAATCGCGAGATCGGCCGTGGCGTACGCGGCAGCCATGTCCTCGATGAAGGGCACGACTTCCGCTTCCACCTGCGCGCGCGCATACGCCGCGCGCGTGGCCTCGACGTGATCCGCACCGCATTGGTGCCGCACACGCGGACGTTTCTCTTCCGGAATCAGCGCCAGCGCGTCCGGCACTCGCAGGTTCAAGGCGCGTGCGCCGCGGCTGCCGCCCAGCACCAGTAGTTGCGCGGACGAGTCGCCGCGCGATGCGAAACGCTGCTCCGGCGGCGGCAACGCGGCGATCGAGGCGCGCACCGGATTGCCGGTCCACTCCGCATGCACCTTTTCCGGAAAAGCATCCGCAAAACCGGCCAGCACGCGTTTCGCCACTCGTGCCAGCGAGCGATTGGTGAATCCCGGAATCCGGTTCTGCTCGTGCACCAGCAGCGGCTTGCGTGTCAGCCACGCGGCGACGCCGCCGGGACCAGCCACGTAACCGCCCATCGACAACACACAGCGAGGATTTTCCTCGCGCAGGATGCGCAATGAGGCAAACACCGCGCGCAGCATCATCCACGGCGCGGCGATGCGCGTGAGCAGATTTTTCCCGCGCACGCCCGAGACCGGCACGGCGCGCAACGGGATATTGCGCGCGGGTACCAGCCGCGTCTCCATCCCGCCGGCTGCACCCAGCCACAACACCGGCACCTTGCGCGCACGCAAGTCTTCGGCCACCGCCAGACCGGGAAAGATGTGGCCGCCGGTGCCGCCGGCCATGATCAACACGGGTGCGGCGTCATTCATACGCATGCACCCGCCCGATATGGGGCTCGACGCGGCCGCGCGCGGCGATCGGCAGCGGTTGCGGTTCGACGGCAGTGGTTGCGCGCGTCGCAGGTGCGGCCTTGCGCGTGGCCATGCGGCGCGTGTCTTCGGCGCGATGGATTTCGAAGCTGGCGCGCAGCAGCACGCCCAGCATCACGCAGGTCATCAGGACGCTGGAACCGCCGGAGCTAATCAGCGGCAACGTCAGGCCTTTCGTCGGCAGCACGCCGAGATTGACGCCCACCGACACCAGCGCCTGCAGGCCGATCATCAGCGAGATGCCGAAAGCGATATAACCGGGCAAGCGCTGGTTGAGTTCCACGCCGCGCAGGCCCAGCATCAATCCGCGACCGACCAGCAGCGCGAACAAGCCAAGCACGAAAACGATGCCGGCCAGACCCAGTTCCTCGCCGATCACCGCGAGGATGAAATCGGTGTGCGCTTCGGGGAGGTAGAACAGTTTCTGCACGCTGGCACCCAGGCCCACGCCGAACCACTCTCCGCGGCCGATCGCGATCAGCGCCTGGGTCAACTGGAAGCCGTCGTTGAACGGATCCTTCCAGGGATCCAGAAACGA
>DATFCO010000197.1:0-3605 GCA_035253005.1 Rhodanobacteraceae bacterium | reverse complement strand
GTCGGCCAGCGGATCGCCGAGATACGCCAGCATCGCCGCGATCACGAACGGCGTCAGCACCGGCCGCAGCAGCCACAGCAGGCCGCCGATCACCAGCGCGATCACCAGCCATTGCCAGCGGCGCGCGATCGCGTTCGTGGTCGTCATCTTCCGCTCCTTGCTCGCAGCGCATCGCGCGCCCGCAGGCTCCAGCGCACGATGTAATCGGCGCCGCTGATCACCGTCAACACCGCGACGATCCAGCCATACGGATGCGGCGACCAATGCCAGCCGAAGCACGCCGCGCCCAGCACCAGCAACACGAACAGGATCTGCGCCAGCGTGGTCGCCTTCGACCACAAACTCGGCTGCGCCTCGAACTTGCCGATGATCGCGCGATACAGCAGCGCGCCGGTCACGATGATCAGATCGCGCGCCACCACCAGCCACGCCAGCGCGAACGCGATGCGGCCGATGGACGCCAGCGCGAGATACACGCCGACCAGCATCAGTTTGTCGGCGATCGCATCGAGCAAGGCGCCGAGCGAACTGCGCCAGCCGAAGCGGCGCGCCAGGAATCCATCCACGCCATCCGACAATCCGGCGATGGCGCCGATGATCAGCGCCACCACAAAACGCTCCTGTAAAACCATCACGATCAGCGGCACCACCAGCGCAATGCGCAGGCAGGTGATGGCGTTCGGCAGGTGCCGCAACGGCGAGGCAGAGGGATTGTCGCTCACGAGCATTGCGCGGATCGCGCCACGGTCAATGCGTCCAATGCAATGAAGCATCCGCACCCTGATGCGCCGGCGCGGCGCTGAAATGTCCGCTCGCGGTCAAGGCGTTCAGCACATCCGGCAGCGATGCGCTCCACGAGAGTTGCAGCAGCACCCCATCGCCTTGCGCGGCGATCGGAGTCACGTTCTGCAATTGGTCGGATTGGCGAAGGGTGCCGAGCAGCGTGGCGAAATCCTGCGCGCTGCCGATGCCGTCGATCCACCAGGTGCCGCTGCCGCCGGCGGCGACGGGCGCGCCGCCGGAGCTTCCCGAAGCGGGCGCATTCGCCGCCGTCGCGGATGCGCCCATCTGTTGCAACAGGTGCTGGATCGAACCCGGATCGAAATCCACCTGCAACTGCAAGCCGTTGCCGCCTGGTGCGCGCTGGTAGCGGTAGGTACGCACGTAGCCGGCCGCCTGCGCCAGCACGTCCGTCGTGGGCGTGGTGTTCGGTGCCAAGCCGCTCAAGACTTGCGTGAAGGCCGCGGCGATTGCCTTGTCGCGCGCGGCATCGGTGGTGTCGGCCACTGGCACCGTGGCCGAGTAGCCGCCGGACGCGGGCGCGGCGTTGTCGGCCCACGCGCCGTGAGCGAACAAAAAAATCAGGAGAGCAGCGGCAACAAGTCGCATCATGGCCGGTCCTTACGCCGTTCGCGCTGAGCGCTTCGACGGGCTCAGCATAGACTACGCGAGCAACGCGAGCGAAGTCGAAGCGCCGCTGTCCTTCGCCTTCAATCCATCCTCTTGCGAGGATGGGTTTACGCTCAGGACAAGCGGTTGGAATGTTGTCGCAAGTCTGCCCAATCGCGCTGCCCCCGTCTATCATTCAAGCTCTTTGGTCTTGCTCCGCACCCATGTCCGACAAGCAACCGCTTACCTACCGCGCCGCCGGCGTGGACATCGATGCCGGCAATGAAGTCGTCGAGCGCATCAAGCCGCTGGTTAACGCCACCTTCCGGCCGGAAGTGATGGGCGGTCTGGGCGGTTTCGGCGCGCTGTTCGATCTTTCGAACAAGTATCGCGAGCCGGTGCTGGTGTCCGGCACCGACGGCGTCGGCACCAAGCTGAAACTGGCGCAGCAGTTGAACCGCCACGACACGATCGGCATCGACCTGGTCGGCATGTGCGTCAACGACGTGCTGGTGCAAGGCGCGGAGCCGTTGTTCTTCCTCGATTACTTCGCCACCGGCAAACTCGACGTCGATACGACCGTGAGCGTGATCGGCGGCATCGCCAAGGGATGCGAACTCGCCGGCTGCGCGCTGATCGGCGGCGAAACGGCCGAGATGCCCGATATGTATCCGGCCGGCGAATACGATCTCGCCGGTTTCTGCGTCGGCGCGGTGGAGAAGTCCGCGTTGATCGATGGTTCGAAGATCCGCGCGGGGGACGTGATTCTCGGTGTGGCATCCAGCGGACCGCATTCCAACGGCTATTCGCTGATCCGCAAGATCGTCGAGCGCTCGGGCTCGCCGTTCGACCTCGCCATCGGCGGCGTGAAACTCGCCGACGCGTTGATAGCGCCGACCACGATCTACGTCAAACCGATGCTGGCTGTCATGCGCGCGGTCGATGTTCACGGCATGGCGCACATCACCGGCGGCGGATTGACCGAGAACATCATCCGCGTGGTACCGGACGGATTGGGTTTGTCGATCGAGTCCTCGGCTTGGAAACTGCCGCCGGTATTCGACTGGCTGCAACGCGAGGGCAACGTGCCGCGCGAAGAAATGTGGCGCACGTTCAATTGCGGCATCGGGTTCACATTGATCCTTGCGCGTGATGAGGCGAATGTGGTTAGCGCGCTGCTGGCAAAGCACGGGCTCGCGTCGCAGGTGATTGGTGAAGTGGTGGAATCACGCGCCGAGCCGCGGGTGCATATCACGTGAGCGGCTCTTCCGATTTCCGATTCCCCGCATCAATCAATAAATCGTCGCGCGAAGCGCGACTCCTTGTGTTCCCCTCTCCCCGTCGAGGAGAGGGCAAAGGGTGAGGGGCGATGTTTACCGATTCCCGGCTTTTTCCCATCGCCGTCCTCGCTTCCGGCCGCGGCAGCAATCTGGCCGCGCTGATCGACGCGAAGGAAACTGGCAAGTTGCCGATCGACATCGTGCTGGTGGCGAGCGACAAGGCCGAGGCGCCGGCGCTGCGCAATGCCGAAGCGCACGGCATTCCCACCTTCGCGTTGAACCCGAAGACCTTCACGACGCGGCGCGAATTCGACGAAGCGCTGTTCGCGCGCGTCGCGGAAAGCGGCGCGAAACTCGTCGTGCTGGCGGGCTACATGCGCGTGATCGACGCGGACGTCGTGGAAACCTGGCAAGGCCGCATCATCAACATCCATCCCTCGCTGCTGCCGAAATACCGCGGCCTGCACACCCATCGCCGCGCGATCGCCGCGCGCGACGTCGAGCATGGCGCCAGCGTGCATTTCGTCACCGCCGAACTGGACGGCGGCCCGGTGATCGCGCAGGCGCGCATTCCGATTCATCGGGATGACGATGAGGAAACACTGGCCGCGCGCTTGCTGCATCAGGAACACCGACTGTTCGTCGCCTGCGTCGATGCGATCGCGCGCGCCCGCGTGGAACTGCGCGACGGCGTGGTGCATTGCGACGGCAAGGCGCTGCGTGAACCGTTGCGTCTCGACGAAAACGGAAACCTTCGCACCGCGTGAGGCTGGGTTCAGCGAAACGGCGCCACAGTCATCGCTCGTCGCAGTTCGCCGGAATGATCATGAAGCCGTTTCGTTTTTTCTTCGCCGCCGCGTTGCTGCTGTTGTCCGGCAGCGCACTCGCCGCGCCGTTGCCCCCTTTCACTGCGCGCTATCAATTGCTGAAGGATGG
>DATFCO010000196.1:0-7986 GCA_035253005.1 Rhodanobacteraceae bacterium | reverse complement strand
CCACGCGAGTTGCGCGTACGGGTGCAGCGCGGCTTCTCCTGCTTGCCAGTTGCCGATCAATTGCCAGCCTATAGTGGCGACCATCGCTTCGCGCTCCTGCCGATCGAACGTCATCGCGGTGCTGTCGCCGCCGTTCTCGTCGAATCCGCTGACGCGCACGCGCTGGTATCCGACGTCCGCGACCGGCCCGGTGCGCAGCGCGTCGGTGCCGAACAGCCAGCCGCCCGTCAGGGTGAGCGCGATGTGCGAACCGGAGGTGGAACCGCTTTCGATCCGGGTCGTCGGACCCAGCACGATGTCGCGCTGGATATCGTGGAACTGCAGCGTGCCGGCGCTGCCGATGGCGCCGAGATAGCTGCCGCCCTGCCAGTCGTACATCACATAGGCCGAACTCAACAGCTCGTCCAGTTTGAAGCCGCCGCCGTTGCCGAAGCCGGCGTTGTCGTGCGACAGGGTGGTGGCGAGTCCCAGCGAGAGGTGATCGCTGGTGCGCACGTTGCCCCCCAGCGTCAAAGTGTTGAAATGACCTTCGGACGCTGGCGTGTTCATCGTCGCATCGATTTTCTGCTGGCTGTAGCTGTAGTCGGCGAAACCGTGCGGAGAGCCGTCTGCGGGCGTGCCGAATTGCGCCATGGCCTGATTGCGCAGACTGCGTGCCACCGCGTCGCTCACCTGCAGCGGTGCTTCGGGCAGCAGCGATTGCTGCCCCGGCGCTTCGATCACCGACACCACGTATTCGCCCAGCAATGCATGCGCTGCGGTGGTGGGATGCACGCCATCGGCGAACAACCAAGTCTGATCTGTACCGGGTGCGTAGGTGTACGGCAGGCCGGAACCCTGCGGTCCGCACAGCAGCGAAGTGGAAGTCAAGCCGCATGCCGCATCGGTGACATTGGTGAAACCGTAACGCGCGGGATCGGCGATCACTTCGTGGAGCAAACCGAAGGTATCGATCGGAATGATGTCCACGCCGGTTTGCGCCAGACCGGCATTCAAGGTGCTGTTATAGATGATCGACAGTCCGGTGCCCTGCGCGACGGCGGTCGGGCCTTGCGCCAATGATTCCGGCGTTTGGCCGATGTCGGGCAGATTGAACACGATGACGCGCTTGGCGCCGACCTGGCCGAGCTGCGCGATCAATCCGAGTTCGGTTTGCGCCGCAGCCTGCAGGTTCGCCTGCAATTGCGCTTGCGTGATCGCGCCGCTCTGGTAGAGGTGAACGTTGTAGAACACATCGTTGGCGCCGCCCCACATGGCGTACAGCGCATTCGGATCGGCCTTGCCGCCGGTGGCGCTCAGATACATCTGTATCTGCTGCGAAAGCAGAGGAACCGTGGCGGGTGTTCCCGGCGAGTTGTTGAGGATGCCGGCGCCGCCGAATGCGAAATCGGTACCGCCGAGCAGCGATGGCGTCAGGGAAATGCCGTAGTAATCCGAAACATGTTCGATGGCCACCAATCCGGGATTGGTGGTGAAGCGCGAAGGCGCGAAAGGCAACCCTTCTGCATACGACAAATTGCCGTTGTCGCTCAGGCTGTCGCCGAACACGATGACGTTATCGAATTGCGCGGCAGCGGCGCCGCCGGAGATGGCCAGCGCGAGCGCGCCGGCGAGGATGCGGATACGCGGCATGATTCTGTCCCCACAGCCGGAAGGAGAATACGGGGCTAGATTAATACAGGCGTTTGAAATCGGCATCTTTTTGCGATCGTCCGCGATCGCGAGGATCAAAAAGCGACACGGAGCTCTTCGCCATCGACGGCGGCTTTTGGCCGCACTCATGGCGCGCTTCGCGCGCGCTCATGCGACTTGGCGGCGAGTCTTGCGGGTCAAATGCACCAGCAGCAGCGAGATCGCTGCGGGCGTGACGCCGCTGATGCGCTGCGCCTGGCCGATGGTCTCCGGCCGCACGCGTTTCAGTTTGGAAAGCACTTCGGCCGATAGACCGCGCACCGCGTCGTAATCGAACTCCTGTGGGATCGCGGTCGCCTCGTGGCGTTGTGCTCGTTCGATCTCCTCGCGCTGGCGTTCGAGGTAGCCCGCGTATTTCGCCTGCACTTCGACCTGCATCGCCGCGCTTTCGTCCTGCAATGCCGGACCGAAGCCGTCGATCGCGGTGAGCCTGCCGTAATCCAGTTCCGGCCGGCGCAGCAGTTCCAGCGCATTGCATTCGCGCGTCAGTGAAATCCCCGATGACGAATTCGCAAGCGCTTGTCCGCGCGCATTGTTCGGCGCGACGTGCAATTCGCGCAGCCGTTGTGTTTCGCGTTCCACCGTTTCGCGCTTGCGGCGCAAGACATCGTAGCGATTCTGCGGCACCACGCCTAATTCGAGACCTTTTTCGGTGAGACGCAGATCAGCGTTGTCTTCCCGCAGATGCAATCGATATTCCGCGCGCGAGGTGAACATTCGATAGGGCTCGATGGTGCCATTGGTGGTCAGGTCATCCACCAGCACGCCGAGGTAGGCTTCATCACGTCGAGGCCACCAAGACGCTTCGCCGCGTGCCGCGCGCGCGGCATTCAAGCCGGCCAGCAGACCTTGCGCGGCGGCTTCTTCGTAGCCCGTGGTGCCGTTGATCTGGCCGGCGAAATACAAACCAGGGATCGCTTTTGTTTCGAGCCACGGATGCAGACCGCGCGGATCGAAGTAGTCGTACTCGATCGCATAGCCCGGTCGCGTGATATGCGCGCGCTCGAAGCCACCGATCGAATGCACCAGTTCCTCCTGCACGTCGAACGGCAGCGAAGTGGAAATTCCATTCGGGTAGATTTCCGCCGTATCCAGCCCTTCCGGCTCGATGAAGATCTGGTGCGAAGCCTTCTCCGCGAAACGCACCACCTTGTCCTCGATCGAAGGGCAGTAACGCGGACCGACGCCTTCGATCTTTCCGGTGTACAGCGGCGAGCGGTCCAGCGCGGCACGGATGATCTCGTGCACGCGCTCGGAGGTGTGCGTGATCCAGCACGACACCTGGCGCGGATGTTCCTCGCGCGAACCGAGATACGAAAACACCGGCGCCGGATCGTCGCCAGGCTGCTCGGTGAAGACGGAATAATTGATGCTGCGGCCGTCGATGCGCGGCGGCGTGCCGGTTTTCAGGCGATCGGCGCCCAGTGGCAATTCGCGCAAGCGTTGTGCGAGCGCGGTCGCGGGCGGATCGCCCGCGCGACCAGCGGAGTAATTCGCGAATCCGATATGGATCTTGCCGGACAGAAAGGTGCCGGCGGTCAGCACCACGCAGCGGGCATGCAACCGTAAATCCATCTGCGTGACCACGCCGATCGCGCGACCGTTCTCGATGATCAAATCATCCACGGCCTGCTGGAACACCTGCAGGTTCGGTTGCGCTTCCACCATGCGGCGGATCGCGGCGCGATACAGCGCGCGGTCTGCTTGGCAACGCGTGGCGCGCACCGCCGGACCCTTCGAGGCATTGAGGGTGCGCCACTGGATGCCCGCACGATCGGCGGCATGCGCCATCGCGCCGCCGAGCGCGTCGATCTCCTTGACCAGATGTCCCTTGCCGATGCCGCCGATGGCCGGGTTGCAGCTCATCGCGCCGACGGTTTCGACGTTCTGGGTCAGCAGCAGTGTGCGCGCGCCGCAACGCGCGGCCGCGAGCGCGGCTTCGGTGCCGGCGTGGCCGCCACCGACAACAATGACGTCATAGGAATGCATGAGGGTTCTGCTTACGACAAGAATACTCGTGGAGCGGCCACGTCAGATTCTAGGCTCGCCGGTCCTTGGCTCGCCAAGAATCCCGGCCTTCGCCATCCGTGGCTCCGGCGCTCAGCGGCGCGCGATCCTGCGGATCGCAAGCGCGCCGCTTCGCCCACCGCCTACGACGATGACATCGTAAAAATTCATCGCGCCATTTTAGCCGAGGCCCGGCGGCGAGCGCGTTGGCACGCGCCCTGCATTCTACTTTCGCGCAACTCCCGCCGGCGCATGTAGCGTTTACGCGAGCGCGCTGAGATCGGAGGTCAGGGGCCGATCGCGCGCCGGCGGGAGACGCACTGAACGTGTCGGGCAACAGCTCCGGAAAAGGACTGGCGCCCGGCGGTCGTCAGGAACAGGGGGAATCCAAGAAGACCGTGTGCCGGGCGCCAGAAGCGTGGAACCGGTGAATCAAGCCTACAACAACAAGCGACATTACAGCGGGCGAAGCGCCATCTGCATCCAGAGCGGAGCGCGCGCAGTATCGCCCGGCTCGGTTAAATGGTGTGTTAAAGCGTCCAACGCGGACAGTTTGACATGGTCCGCGAGATGTGGCGGCTCTGCCCGCGGGATTGGTGAAGTCCGTCACGTTCGCGGCTGGTATGCATTGTGCAGTAGGTCGACCAAACCGAATTCAAGGATCGCGTCATGAGCATGCTGTCAGGGGGACAAGCGGATTGGGACGAGGTGCGTCAGCACCACGACGCCTGGATGGAACAGGGTCGGCTGGAATTGCTCGCCGATGATCTTTCCGGGCAAGCGCAATCCAATGCGGTGCTGTTGAAAGCGATCGAGCAGGAAGTGCGGGCGCTGGAGCCCGTTCTGCGCACCATACAAGCCGCCTGAGCGCGGCATACGCGGATCAGCCATCCGAAGACCCGGCATCGCTCTTCAGCATCCGGTCTAGGATGTCGGCCAAGTCCCGCGACACTCCACTTTCGTCGGTGAGGCGAACCAGCGTCGAATGCGCCGCTTCGCGACGCTTCGGCTCCAGCGTGCGCCAATTCTCGAATGCCTTGGCCAAACGCGCGGCGTTCTGCGGATTCAGCGCATCGATCTTGAGCAGTTGCTCTGCGAGGAAGCGATAGCCCTCGCCATCGGGGCGATGGAAACCGACCGGATTGCCGCGCGCGAACGCGCCGAGCAAAGATTGCACGCGGTTCGGATTGCGCAAGTCGAACGCGGGATCCCGGACGAGCGCGCGCACGCGTTCCAGCGTTTCGTGCGTCGGGATTCGCGCTTGCAAGGCCAGCCAGTGGTCCAGCGCCAGCGGCTTGGCATCGAACCGTGCGCGAAAATCGCGCAGCGCTTGGTCGGCGCGTTGCATATTGGCGCGAACCAGTGCCGACAGGGCCGACAGGCGATCCGTCATGGTTTGCGCATGCCGGTATTGCATCAGCGCCCGCTGCGCGCCGGCCGCTGCATCGAGTCGCCACAGCAGCGAAAGTACGCGGCCTTTCAATCGTCGCCGGGCCCGTGCGACGGCATCCGGCGAGCCGCGTTCCTCCCGATGCAACGCTTCGTAGCGCGCGGGCAAGGCATCGTCCAGACGTTGTGCCAGTCGCATTTCGAGCTGCTCGCGCGCGGCGTGTACACGATCGGGATCGAGCGGTTCGTTGCGCGCGCCGAGTTCGATCGCGGAGGGCGGCGTCAGCAGTTCGGCCAGCAGCGACGGATCGAGTTCGTGCTCGTCCGTCCGGAATACCTCGGCGAGCGCGTCCAGCCATGCGTGCAGTGCCGGATTGTCCACTGCGCCGGCGTACTCGGCGTCGAATGCCACCGAGGCCAACTGCTGCGCGGCATTCCAGCGATCGTAGCCTTCGGATTCGTGCCGCAGCAGCAGCGCGAGGTCCTGCGGCGAATAATCGAAATGCAGTTGCACCGGCGCGGAGAAATCGCGCAACAACGAGATCACCGGATTGCTTTCGATGTCGGTGAAGACGAATCGCTGCTCCCGCGAATCGAATTCCAGCACGCGCTCGTCGGTGGATTCTGATTCTTCTTCCAGCCGCAACGGCATGCGCGTGCCGTCCTGCGCGAACAGTGCGACACGCACCGGGATCGGCAGCGGCTGCTTGTCGTGCTGGTTCGGTGTCGCGGGCGTGTGTTGGGTCAGTGTCAGCACGTAGCGTTGCGCGGCTGCATCGTATTCGCCGCGAGCGTGCACTTGTGGCGTACCGGCTTGCGCGTACCAGACGAGATACGGAGAAAGGTCGACATTGTTCGCTTCGCCCAGGGCGGCGATGAAATCCTCGATGGTGGCGGCCTGCCCGTCGAAGCGTGCGAAGTACAGATCGGTACCGCGGCGGAAGCCTTCGCGTCCCAACCGGCCCGCGATCATCCGCACCAGTTCCGCGCCTTTTTCGTAAACCGTCGCGGTGTAGAAATTGTCGATCGCGGCGTATTCGGCGGGTCGCACCGGATGCGCCAGCGGACCCGCGTCTTCCGGAAACTGTGCGCGCCGCAGCAGGGCGACCTGTTCGATGCGCTGCAGCGCCGCCGATTGCACATCGGAGCAGAACTGCTGCTCGCGGAATACGGTGAAGCCTTCCTTCAAGGACAACTGAAACCAGTCGCGGCAGGTGACGCGGTTGCCGCTCCAGTTGTGGAAGTACTCGTGCGCGATCACCGCTTCGACGTGGCGGTATTCCTCGTCCGTGGTGATTTCCGGGTCGGCCAGCAGGTACTTGGCATTGAAGATGTTGAGCCCCTTGTTCTCCATCGCGCCCATGTTGAAGTCGTGGGTGGCGACGACGTTGAACACGGACAGATCGTAGTTGCGGCCATACGTGCGTTCGTCCCAGCGCATCGCGCGTTCGAGCGCATCCATCGCGTATCGGCAACCGTCGATCGCATCGCTTTCCGCCCACACGCGCAAAGTCACGTCACGGCCATCCGCGGTGCGGTACACGCGCTCGATCTTCTCCAGATGCCCCGCGACCAGAGCGAAGAGATAGCAGGGCTTGGGATACGGGTCGACGAACCGCGCCCAGTGTCTTCCCTGCGGCAAATCGCCGGCGCCATTCGGATCGCCGCCCGCCAACAGCACCGGAAAACGCGTGCGGTCGGCGCGCAGTGTCACCGTGTATTTCGCCAGCACGTCCGGCCGATCCGGAAGGAAGGTGATGCGACGGAAACCTTCCGCCTCGCACTGTGTCAGCAGGAATCCGCGCTCGCGCGAGCCGGACAGATACAAACCCGATAACGCGGTATTCGCCGAAGGATCAATCCGCACGCGCGTTTCAAGCACGCCGCCATCGCGCGCGCCGGCAACGGTCAACCCGCGCGCGTCCAGCGTGTACTCCGAAGTCGCCAGTTCACGGCCGTCGAGCTTGATCTCCAGCAGCTCCAATCCTTCTCCGTCCAGGCGCAAGGGCTCGTCCTGATGCGCATCGCGGCGAAGATGCAGTCGCGCGGTGACTTCGGTGGCCTCGATGTCCAGATCGAATTCCAACTCGACCTGTGGCACGGTCCACGCCGGCGGACGGTAGTCGGCGAGACGGACGACGTGATGTTTGGAAGTGTTGCGCATTGCGCGATTGTAGCGAGAACATGCGCGACTCCGCGCTCTGGCGCTGTTTCGCGCATCTGTGTATGGTGCGCGCTCGAAAGCGCATGACCGAGTTCGCATTCCCCGCTCTGAACGATGTGCGCGCCGCCGCCGCGCGGATCGCGCCGTTCGCGCGCGTCACGCCGGTGTTGCGCGACGAGTCGCTGGACGAACTCGCCGGCGCGCAGTTGTATTTCAAATGCGAACACTTGCAGGTCGGCGGCGCTTTCAAGTTCCGCGGCGCGTGCAACGCCGTGTGGTCGCTCTCCGATGAAGAAGCCTCGCGCGGCGTGGTGACGCATTCCTCCGGCAATCACGGCGCCGCGCTGGCGCTGGCCGCACACACGCGCGGCATCCCGGCGCACGTGGTGGTGCCGCAGGGTGCGGTTCGAGCCAAGCTCGCCAACATCGAAGCCGCGGGTGCGACATTGCACCACTGCGCGCCGACACTGGCCGCGCGCGAGGAAACCGCAGAGCGCATCCGCCGCGAGACCGGCGCGACGATGATCCATCCCTACACCGATCCGCGCGTGATCGCGGGCCAGGGAACCGCCGCGCTGGAATTGTTGCAGCAGGTACCGGATCTGGATTTGCTGGTCGCGCCATTGGGCGGCGGCGGACTGATGGCGGGAACCGCGATCGTGACGCGTGCACTGTCGTCCGCCACGCGGTTGCTCGCGGCGGAACCGCTCGGCGCGGACGACGGCTATCGCTCG
>DATFCO010000195.1:0-8044 GCA_035253005.1 Rhodanobacteraceae bacterium | reverse complement strand
TGCTGCCAATCCTTCGCGAAGGCGGACAGCCGGCGGCGCAGTTCGTTGCGGGTTAGTGCGGGCATGACGTGATCGTTTCCCCCGAGTCGCACGCATTATGCGGACTTGATGCGGATCGGCAACAGCTACGGCTTGGTAATCTTTAAAGGAACACGCCCGCCGTGTCGGCGATTTTCGCCGGGAACGCATAACTATCCCGCCCGCCGTGTCGGCAAATGTATGACGCGGCGCTCACTGTCCCGCCTGCCGTGTCGGCGTGACACGCCCGCCGTGCCGGCGTTTTGTTTTTTACGCGTCCGCTTCGGCATTGACGGCTTCGGCTCTTTCCACAAGCCGGACGGGACACGCGTTGCGACGCATTCCAGCTTTCCGCGGCATTCGTCTATCGCGTGCCAAGTCAGCGCGTAAAGTCCGCAGCGATTCAAGCCACCTTGACGTGTCTTTTCGATCATGCCGAAGTGCAGCAGTTCGGACAGCGCGCGCGCCAACGTGTCGCGGGATTTCCAGCCGCGCGCGTGCATGATCCGCCACGCGGCGCACAAATCGCCGTTGTTGTAGCCGTGATACTGCCCACCCAAATCAGTTAACAGCTTCACCGCGTGCGCAGAAAGCGCGCGGAAATTCGGCGAGTTCATCACGGCGTGCGGCAACGCGAAATAGGTGCCGATCTCCATGCGGCTCTTGGCTTTGCGGCGCCGCCGGGATGCGGCGAAGATGGCGCGCGCGGGCAGGGCAGTTACAGCCTGATTGATCAGCGCGCCTTGTGCGGTATGATCCGAACCGCTGACGCTTTCCCGCGCCGAAGCACCATCCGAAGCCCCACGCCCGCCAGCGTGGGGTTTCGCGTTCGTGGGTTTCATGCCGCGTCCGCCTTGTCGGCGTTGCCGGCTCCGATGAATGCAGCCAAGTCTGCACGGTGATAGCGCACAAGCCGTGCGCCGATCTTGCGAAAGCGTGGGCCTTTGCCGCTCCAGCGCCAATTCCGCAAAGTTTGGACGGAAGCGGAGAGGATCGTGGCTGCTTCGCGTTCGTCCACAAGATCGCCGGGGGAAAGCATCGCCGCCTGTTGCGGCATAGAGGTATCGCTCGATTGCATCTTCCATTACTCGCGTTAGCTGCGGGATGCAGCAGTGACGCGAGCTTGCTCCGATGCCGGCTATGTGGACAGGACAAAACGGGCGTCATTGCTGAAGTTTTGTCCGCTAAAACGGATTGTCGCGTTTGGGTGCCGATGCTGCCTCTTCTTTTGCGCGGGCTTCATACCGGCGAACCTGCTTGCGCACGGTGTCTTCGTCCAACTGTTCGCCATAAGGTAAGCCGAGCGCGACGTTCGCCACGGTCGCAAGATGCGAGAAGGGGATTTTCAGTCCGAAGCGCGCGAGCTGCTTGTACAGCGTGCACGTGAAATAAACGATTCTCGCGTTGGACGCTTGAGCGTGCTCTAAAGGTTTACTCGACGAGAGGCCGAGATTCCAATCCCAGCCGTCATCCTCTTCCGTCCACTCCAAAACGTCATGGAGCAGGTCGTACAAATGGGAGTGCGGGTACGTCCAAGGCAAGCGTGATACGCCTTCTTCGTCAATCCAATAGGCGACCACGTGGCCCAATTCGTCATCACCCCAGCCCCGCAGATCGCGCGCCACAACTTCCGCCAGTCGCTCCGGTTCAATCTCCGTTGTGGACATTCCGTCATAGCGTTCGGAGTTCGATGAATAGCGAGTCCCTTCCAGAAGCGCGATAAGCGCTTTGGCGTGGCGACGGACATCTTGAAAGTATTTCTTTCGCTTTGCCGCGCTCAGGTTGCCAGGCTTTCCAGGAAGGCGGCACGCGCGCTCTACGCTTGAACAAAACCCCAAGGCCGAACCGAACACTGTGCGGTTCGCATTCGATCTTGCGACAGCGTGCCAATTCCAAACGGCGCGCATCCTTTCGTCGGTAAGTAAGCGAACGTAGTCATTCCACGTCCGAACGGGCAAGGTTTCCACAAGCCGCGGCAGCACTTTTACAACATCGCTTGGTGCCCACGGCGGAAGATCGTCTAGGCTGCGTCGGGATTCAACTTCCGAGAGTTCGAGTTCATCCAGCCAATCGTCGCGACCTGTCATCGTGCGGCAGCCTTGCGGCGAATCGCAACCACCTTGCCCTTTGACTCGCGCAGCGCATCCAGATAGTCCGCCCATGCCTGCATCATCTTGCGGCGCTCCGGCAGATGCGCGGTGCGGTTGTATGCGCGACCGTTCGGGTCGCGTACCGCGTGCGCTAGCTGGTGTTCGATGTAATCGGGACGGAAGCCCAGCCCTTCATCCAAGATCGTGCGCGCCATCGCACGGAAGCCGTGCGTTGTCATGGTGTCTTTGTCAAAGCCCATGCGGCGCAGCGCGGCGTTCGTCGCGTTGTTGCTCATGGGCCGCTTCGGCGAGCGCCCGCCGGGGAACACGTAACGCCCCTTGCCGGTGAGTGGGTACAGCTCGCGCAGGATGGCGACGGCTTGGGTTGCCAGCGGGACAATGTGCGGCTGGCGCATCTTCATCTTGTGTGCGGGCAGGTTCCATTGCGCGGCATCCAGATCGAATTCCGCCCATTCGGCTTGCCGCAGTTCGCCGGGGCGCACGAAAAACATCGGCGCGAGCTGCAAGGCGCAGCGAGTAGGGAAGTGCCCGTTGTAGCCGTCGATCGCGCGCAGCAGTTCGCCCACCTTGTCCGGGTCGGTGACGGCCGCATGATTGCGTTCGGTCGCAGGCGGTATCGCGCCGCGCAGGGCAACAGTCGGGTCGGAGTTCGTTCGCCCCGTAGCCATGCCGTACCGGATGACTTGCCCGATGTTCGTGCGCGCGCGGTGCGCGGTTTCGCGCGCGCCGCGTGCGTCGATGCGTTCAAGCACGGCCAGAATGTCCAATGCCGTCACGCTGGCGAGCGGCTTCGATCCGATCCACGGGAAAACGTCACGTTCCAGCCGGCGGATGTTGCGGTTCGCATGATCTTCGGCCCATTGCGGCGAATACTTGGCGAACCATTCCCGCGCTACGGCTTCAAAGGTGTCCGCGCCGGCCTTGGCTTCGGCCTTCCGCTTGTCGCCGGGATCGATGCCATCCGCCAGCAGCTTGCGCGCTTCGTCGCGTTTCTCGCGAGCGCGCTTCAGCGAAACGTCGGGGTAGGTGCCGAGCGAAAGCGTGTTGCGCTTCTTTGTGCCTGGGCGGCGATAATCGAGACGCCATAGCTTGCCGCCTTCGGGCTTCACTAGCAGATACATGCCGCGTTCGTCGGTGAGCTTGTACGCGGTCGTCTGCGGCTTGGCGTTTGTAACGGCGGAAGGTGTCAGCATGGCGGGTTTCCGATCAGGGCGTTGCCAGCAGCGCGGAGCGGATCGCGTCGGTCTGATAACGCGTCAAGTGCAAGGTTTGTTTGTCCACGGTAACGGACAGCGCGCCAGCGGCGGATAACGCGATGGAAAACGCCGCGCCTTGCCCGAGTGTTGAACCTTCGCGTGCAGCGCGCCGCGCGGCAGCAGGATCGATGCCCATGCGTACCTGCCCAAAGATGCGGTCGCGCTCGGCCATCGCTTCCGCCAGCGATGTTCGCGGGAAGATGCCAAGTGACAGAGTTGAGCGCAGCCCGTTCCGCCGGACGTTCACTCGCCACAATTTCGAGCCGGACGGCTGCACCAGCAGATACACGCTGCGGCCTACGGTGAGCTTGTACGGCTTGCTGCGCGGCTCGGCTGCTAGCAAAGCGGCTTCATCTGCGTGCTTGACGGTATCCCTATTTTTCACCGGGCCGGTTCCGTAAAAAGTACCGTAAACCTTGGAAGCTTTTACGGTATCCGAGAGGATGAAGCGGGAACAGTGTACAAGAAAAAACCGCGCCGGAGCGCGGTTTCAAGGATGTTGCGGGATATTGTTGGATTCCGTAATGGTGGAGGCGGGGGGAATCGAACCCCCGTCCGAAGGCGCTCCGCGCCCGGCGCTACATGCTTAGCTCATCGTTGAGTCTCGTCCCGGAGCAGCACGATGCGCGAAGCGCACTCCGGAACCAGCCCGTTGCGAGTTAGCCGGCAACCGACAGGCGGCAGTCGCCAGCGATCATGTGATGATGACCCTACATCCACGAGCACATGCACAAGTGGGTTCGGGGCTAGGCCTTAAGCGGCCAGAGCGTAGACGTCGTCGTTGGCGTCTGATTGTTTGCCACGCGGATTAACGAGGAAGGTGACACCCTCGGCATGCTCCAAGCTGCTTCACAGCCCCCGTCGAAGCCAGGTCGCCCCCGGGGATGTCAATGGTGGTGGCACGTGCGCAGGAAATCAAATCCCGCTGGTGCGGGCATTCACGTTCTCTTACGCTCTCCCGTCTCCCGTCTCCCGTCTCCCGTCTCCCGTCTCCCGTCTCCCGTTTCTCCTCATGGGCAATATCGTCTGGCTCGCTTCCTATCCGAAATCGGGCAATACCTGGTTGCGGGCGTTCCTGGCCAATCTGATCGCCAATCGCTCCGATCCGCTTGCGCCCAACGAATTGAAAAATTACGCAGACGACGAGGCGTTGCCGGAGCGATTTGCGGAACTCGCCGGCAAGCCCAGCCATGAATTGAGCTTCGAGGAAATCGCCGCGCTGCGTCCGCGCGTGCACGCGCTGATCGCGCAGCGCGCGCAGGGCACGCGGCTGGTGAAATCGCACAACATGACCGGCAGCATGGATGGGCATCCGCTGTACAACTGGCAGGTGACGGCCGGTGCGATCTATGTCGTGCGCAACCCACTGGACGTGGCGGTGAGCATGACGCACCACTTCGGTTTGAGCATCGATGAAGCGATCGAACGGCTCGGCAACGAGAACGTCGCCACCGCCAATAACGAGATGTTCGTGACGCAGATGCTGGGTTCGTGGTCGCGACACGTGAGCGGCTGGGCGGAATTGGCGCAAAAGCTGGGACCGAAAGCGCTGTTCCTGCGCTATGAGGATTTGCTCGACAAACCGGCCAAACATTTCGCCAAGGCGGCGAGGCTGATCGGCGTTCAGGACAAGGCTCGCATCGAGCGCGCCGTGAAGCATGCGGGATTCCAAACCCTCGCTGCGCTGGAAAAACGCGAAGGCTTCATCGAGGCGGTGGACGAAGGAACGCGCTTCTTCCGCGCCGGACGCGCGAATCAATGGCGCGAAGTATTGAGCCGCGAACAGGTCGCGCGCGTGGTAAACGATCACCGCGCACAGATGGCGCGGTTCAAGTATTTGCCGGCGGGATTTTGAACAAGAGCGGGTCGTGAATTACAGCATTGCTGTTCCCTCTCCCCGTTTACGGGGAGAGGGTGCCCGTCAGGGCGGGTGAGGGGCCTGCAACGCGAGCGCGATACTGTGCAGAACCTGTTCACGTCTGGCGAGCACGTCATCATTCCAGAAACGAAGAACACGGAAGCCTAGCGCTTGCAAATATTGGGTGCGCAATTCGTCCGCTACCGAATCCAGATGCTGGCTCCCATCCACCTTGATGATCAATCTTTGCTCCACTGCTATGAAATCTACGATGAAACGTCCGAGTCGATGCTGACGGCGAAACTTGATACCGAGAAGGCGACGATCGCGCAGCATTGCCCATACGTGCGTTCGGCTTCGGTTTGGTTGCGCCGAAGCGAATGTTCGCGTGCGTGTGAACGTTTCCCGCGCATGTGCCCCTCACCCGGCCTTCGGCCACCCTCTCCCCGCACGCGGGGAGAGGGAAATGCAAGGGCTCTCCCGTATCAGCGCACTCGAAGACATTAGCCCTGCCGATTCTTCGCCCGCATCGCGCGCTGCTTCTCGCGCTGCCAGTCGCGTTCTTTCGAAGCCGCGCGCTTGTCGTGCAATTGCTTGCCGTGCGCGAGGCCGATTTCCAGCTTGACGCGGTTGTTCTTCCAGTACATCGCGGTCGGGATCAGCGTCATGCCCTTGCGTTCGACCGCGCCGATCAGTTTGTCGATTTCTGCGCGGTGCAGCAGCAGCTTGCGGGTACGGCGGTCTTCGGCGATCACGTGGGTGGAGGCGGAGATCAGCGGCGGAATCGACGCGCCGAACAGGTAGATCTCGCCGTCTTTCACCAGCGCATAGGCTTCGCTCAGGCTGATGCGGCCCTCGCGCAGGCTCTTCACCTCCCAGCCTTGCAGCGCGACACCCGCCTCGAAGCGCTCGTCGATGTGGTACTCATGGCGCGCGCGCTTGTTGAGCGCGATCGTCGAAGCACCTTTGCCGTTGTCTTTCTTTTTCGCCATGTGCGTTGTTTAGAATGACTGCATGACTCACGTCCACCGACAAGCCCTGGTGCGCCACACCTGCGAGCAGATGTTCGATCTGGTCAACGACGTGGAAGCATACCCGGAGCGGTTTTCCTGGTGCAGCGGTGCGCGCGTGCGCGAGCGCGAAGGCAATCAACTGGTGGTGCGATTGGATTTGCGGTTCGCGGGTCTGACCCAGCACTTCGTCACGCGCAACACCATCGACCGACCGCGCTGCATCGCCATGTGCTTCGTGGAAGGTCCATTTCGTTCACTCAGCGGCGAATGGACCTTCGCACCCCTGGGCAAGGATGGCTGCAAGGTATCGCTCGATCTCGATTTCGAGATTTCCAATCCGCTAACCGGGTTAGCATTGAGTTTCGGTTTCCAGAAACTGGCCGACCGCATGGTGGACGATTTCGTCGCGGAAGCCAATCGCGCCCATGCCTGAGCGCGCGACGATCCGCGTCAGCGTGATCTTCGCGGCGGCGCCAGACCGGATGTTTCTGCGCGAATTGGAACTGCCCAATGACGCGAATGTGGGCGACGCGATCGAACTTTCCGGTTTGCGCGCGGCATTTCCGTCTGTGCAGATCGACGATGCGCACGTCGGCATCTTTTCGCGAAAGGCGACGCTGGATGCGCGGCTGCGCGACGGTGATCGCGTGGAAATCTACCGGCTGTTGAAGATCGACCCGAAAGAGGCGAGGCGCAGGCGCGCGCAAAACTCCTGATCAGCCGCCACCGTCGCTTCCGCTGCTGCTTCCCTGCTCGGCCTTCTTCTCCAGTTCCTCCTGCTCCTCCTTGGTCAGGTTGGACGGATACAGCGGGCCGTATTTCTTGCTTTCCTGAAGCAGTTCCTGCGGGGTTTCCTTCAGGAAATCGCCGTCGGTGCGCACCAGCGTGTCGTTGCTGAAATACAGCGTCAGCGAGCGCTCCAGGATCTTGCCGCCGCGGCGTTGCATGGTGGCCACATAGTCCCAGCGGTTCTGCGAGAACGGGCTGGTGACCGATGGCGAGCCGAGCAGCGCCAGCACCTGCTCCTTGCTCATGCCGGGTTTCAGTTGCTGCACGTTGCGGCCGTCCAGCAGATTGCCCTGCTGCACGTCGGGCTTGTAAACGATGCCGCAGCCGGCGAGCAGCGCGACCGCCAGAGCGGTCGAGAGCGGAAGAAGGATCGTTTTGCGCATGCTCATCGGGTTCGGGCCATCCAGCAGTGAATGATACACTAGGCCACATCGGCGCTTGTCCTGAAACCTGACAACGCGACCGCCTCCGGAGTTCAGCATGGAATCCCAGGAGCTGCGCAAAGCCGGCCTGAAGGTGACCCATCCGCGCATGCGGGTACTGGAAATCCTGGAGACCTCGCACAGCCACCTCACCGCCGAAGACATCTACAAGCGCCTGCTCGAGCACGAGGAGGACATCGGCCTCGCGACCGTTTACCGCGTGCTGACCCAGTTCGAAGCCGCGGGCCTGGTCACCAAGCACAATTTCGAAGGTGGGCAGGCGGTCTATGAAATCGACCGCGGCAAGCACCACGATCACATGATCGACGTCGAAACCGGCAAGGTGATCGAGTTCGTCAACGAAGAGATCGAGAAACTGCAGCGCGAGATCGCCGCGCGGCACGGTTACGAACTGGCCGATCACTCGCTGGTGTTGTACGTGAGGGCGAAAAAAAAGAAGTAGGAGCCTGCGTGCAGGCGACCGCGCAGTCCGTTGTCGCGAGCACGCTCGCTCCTACAGCATCTGCGCTTTCTCCAACATCCTTTTCGCGTGCGCCCGCGCTTCGCGGTCGATCTC
>DATFCO010000194.1:0-2575 GCA_035253005.1 Rhodanobacteraceae bacterium | reverse complement strand
GGTCGCGACCGGCGCGCGCAGCTATCTCGGTTCGATCTCGCGCACCATCGTCGGCCAGCGCGTGCAGACCAGCTTCGACCGCGGCGTCAACAGCGTGTCCTGGCTGCTGATCCGCTTCATGGCGGTGATGGTGCCGATCGTCTTCCTGATCAACGGGCTCGACAAGGGCGACTGGCTGGAGGCGTTCCTGTTCGCGCTTTCCGTGGCGGTCGGCCTCACGCCCGAAATGCTGCCGCTGATCGTCACCGCCAATCTCGGCAAGGGCGCGCTGGCGATGTCGCGCCGCAAGGTCGTGGTGAAGCGCCTGAACGCGATCCAGAACTTCGGCGCGATGGACGTGTTGTGCACCGACAAGACCGGCACGTTGACGCGGGACAGGATCGTGCTGGAGCGGCACCTCGACCTCGACGGCGAGGAGTCCGAGGACGCGCTCGAATACGGCTATCTCAACAGCCATTTCCAGACGGGCCTGAAGAACCTGATGGACAAGGCGGTGCTGGCGCACCGCGACCTGGAAACCACGTTGGCGCGCTGGCGATTGGTGGACGAAATCCCGTTCGACTTCCAGCGCCGCCGCATGTCGGTGATCGTGACGCGAAACGAGCGCGAGCACGTGCTGATCTGCAAGGGCGCGGTCGAGGAAATGCTTTCGATCTGTGCGCATGCGCGCAATGGCGAAACGGTGGCACCGTTGACCGACGAGCGCCGCCGCGAGATCCGCGCGATGACCCGGCGCCTGAACGAGGACGGCCTGCGCGTGCTGATCGTGGCGATCTGCACGCAGCCCGCGCACACGCACACTTACGGCATCAGGGACGAAACCGAACTCACCGCGGTCGGCTGCCTCGCTTTCCTCGATCCGCCCAAGGACAGCGCCGCCACCGCGATCCGAGCGCTGAACCAGCACGGCATCGAGGTGAAGGTGCTGACCGGCGACAACGAGGCGGTGACGCGCAAGATCGCGCGCGAGGTCGGCCTGGACATCGTGCACTCGGTGCAGGGCCGAGAGATCGAACCGCTCGACGATGCGGCGCTGGACGAACTGGTCGAACGCACGACCGTGTTCGCCAAGATGTCACCGCTGCAGAAGGCGCGCGTGGTTCGCTCGCTGCAGCGGCTGGGCCGCACGGTCGGTTTCCTCGGCGACGGCATCAACGACGCGCCCGCTCTGCGCGAGTCGGACGTCGGCATATCGGTGGACACCGCCACCGACATCGCCAAGGAGTCGGCCGACATCATCCTGCTGGAAAAGAACCTGATGGTGCTCGAGGAAGGCGTGCTGGAAGGCCGCGTCACCTTCGGCAACATCATGAAGTACATCAAGATGACGGCCAGCTCCAACTTCGGCAACGTCTTCAGCGTGCTGATCGCGAGCGCGTTCCTGCCGTTCCTGCCGATGCTGCCGTTGCAGATCCTGGTGCAGAATCTGCTCTACGATATTTCGCAACTGTCCATTCCGTTCGACCGCATGGACGAGGAGTACCTGCGCAAGCCGCGAAAGTGGGACGCCGGCGACATCGGCCGGTTCATGGTGCGCATCGGGCCCGTCAGTTCGATCTTCGACCTCACCACGTTCGCGCTGATGTGGTGGGTGTTCAAGGCGAACTCACCCGCGCACCAGTCGCTGTTTCAGACCGGCTGGTTCATCGAGGGCCTGCTGTCGCAGACTTTGATCGTGCACCTGATCCGCACGCGCAAGATTCCGTTCGTGCAGAGCATCGCATCCGCACCGGTAATGGCGATGACGCTCGCGATCATGGGCATCGGCGTGCTGATCCCGTTCACCCTGCTGGGCGAGAAACTCGGCATGACCGTGCCGCCGTTGCCGTATTTCGCCTGGCTGGCCGCCACGCTGGTGTGCTATTGGATGCTGACGCAGGTAGTGAAGCGCATTTACATTAAAAGGTATGGGAGTTGGCTATGACGACGATCTACGACTTCGAAGCGAAAACGCTGGAAGGCGAGCCGCGCAAGCTGGATGCCTGGCGTGGTGACGCGATGCTGATCGTCAACGTCGCCAGCAAGTGCGGGTTCACGCCGCAATACGAAGGATTAGAGGCGTTGTATCGCACCAATAAGGATCACGGCTTCGTGGTGCTGGGATTTCCCTGCGACCAGTTCGGGCATCAGGAGCCGGGCAGTGCGGAAGAGATCCGCAATTTCTGTTCGCTCGAGTACGACGTCAGCTTTCCGCTGTTCGAAAAGATCGAAGTCAACGGCGCGAACGCGCACCCGCTCTACAAATACCTCAAGCACGAAGCGCCCGGCATGCTCGGCTCCGAAGCGATCAAGTGGAATTTCACCAAGTTCCTGATCGACCGCGAAGGCAAGGTCGTGCGCCGTTACGCGCCGACGGACACGCCGGAAAAGATCGGTAAGGACTTGAGCGAAGTCCTGTAAATCGCCCGATCTATCGCGTGAACTCGCGGAACAACTCCGGTTGCGCTTCGAGGCTGTCGCAATCGACGAAACCGGCCAGCCCGACGCCGACCAGCCGGTAGCGTGTTCGTTGCGGCAAGGTGACACGGCCGCGCAGCGCGCAGGCGATCTCCGCCACTTCGCGCACGGATTTCGG
>DATFCO010000193.1:0-8564 GCA_035253005.1 Rhodanobacteraceae bacterium | reverse complement strand
CGTGGTGGGTCGAGGCAATCACGCAGAACATGCAGCGCGGTGCGGCGTTGTTCGTGGACTACGGCTATCCGCGGCGCGAGTTCTACCTGCCCGAGCGCTCCGACGGCACGCTGATGTGTCATTACCGCCATCGCGCGCACGTCGATCCGCTGCGGCATCCGGGCTTGCAGGACATTACGGCCTTCGTGGATTTCACCGCGCTGGCCGAGGCGGGCGACGCCTGCGGTTTCGAGCGCGTCAGCTACTCACCCCAGGCGGCATTTCTGATCGCCGCGGGGCTGGAAGCTGCATTCGCGGAAGGCTACGCGGCTACGAACGATGAAGCCGCGCGTTACGCGCTGGCGAATCAGGTGAAACGTCTCACGCTGCCCGGCGAAATGGGCGAGCGTTTCCAGTCGATGTTGTTCGCGCGCGGACTCGACGCGCAAGAATTGTTCGCGCCGTTGATCGAGATCGATCGCAGCGAGCGGTTGTGAAAAGTGGTCGTCATTCCCGCGAAAGCGGGACTGCGTTTGCAGGATTGCAAACGCGAACGCCGAAGGCGGCCCGAAGGGCGAGCGCCATGGACGGCGCGAGTAATCCAGTGTTTTGAGGCTGGAAAGCAAAGGCGCTGGATTCCGGGTTCCGTTCGCGACGAAGCTGCGAACGGCCCCGGAATGACGGTTATCGAGGTACTCGTGCGATCGCCTCGATCCGTGCGCGCCGCATCGCTTCGCCGATTTGCGTGCCCTGCAGACCTTGTTCGACGAAGGGCTGCGATGTGATGGATGCAGTGGCGTCGCGTGCCGCGCGCAGGTAATCGGCCTGCGGATAAGCATCATTCTCGTGCTGCAAGCGCCCGCGCTTGTCGGCGGTGCAGGCCAGCAGGAACGGCTCCAATCGTTGCGGCCGGCGCAAGGCATCGAACGCCAGCAGCAGTTCCAGCACCGTCGCCGGTTTCAGTTCCAGCGCGCGGTGCGCGTCGAGGTGATGACGGCAGGTGAGTTCGGCCAATTGCGCGTGTTCGGCCGGTACGCGCAGGCGTTCGGACAACACGCGCACCGGCGCGATGCCGCGATGCTCGTGCGCGATGTGGCGCGGCAGCACATCGGCAGGCGTCAGCGCCTTGCCGAGATCATGCGTCAGTGCGCAGTAACCGACCAGATCGTTACCGGGCGCGAGTTTCGCGGCTTGATCCAGCACCAGTTCCAGGTGCACGCCGCAATCGACTTCCGGATGATGCTGCGGGGACTGCGGCACGCCGTAGAGCGCATCGATTTCCGGGAACGATACGCGCAGCGCGCCGCATGCGCGCAAGGTTTGCAGAAATGCGGAAGGTTGCGGCTCGCTCAGCGCCTTGCGCGTTTCGGCCCACACGCGCTCCGGCACCAAGTGTTCCACTTCGCCGTTTGCCACCATCTCGCGCATCAGCGCCAGCGTTTCCTCGGCGACGCGGAAACCCAGCGACGCGAAACGCGCCATGAAGCGCGCCACGCGCAGCACGCGCACCGGATCTTCCACGAAGGCCGGCGAGACGTGCCGCAGCACGCGCTCGCGCAGATCCCTTTCGCCTTGATAAGGATCGACCAGCCTGCCGTGTTCGTCGCGCGCCATCGCATTGATCGTGAGATCGCGACGCGCCAGGTCTTGCTCCAGCGTGACATCGGGCGACGCGTGCATCTCGAATCCGTGATAGCCGCGACCCGATTTGCGCTCGGTACGCGCCAGCGCATATTCCTCTTTGGTTTGCGGATGCAGGAACACCGGGAAATCCTTGCCCACGGGCAGGTAGCCGAGATCGAGCATCTCTTCCGGTGTGGCGCCCACCACCACGTAATCGCGATCGCCGTGCGCACGGCCCAGCAGTTCGTCGCGCACCACGCCGCCGACTTCGTAGATCTTCATGCGGCGATTCTGACAGCGAAAACGCGCCGCCGCCCAGCCGGATCGGGTTTCCGTTGCGATCGCGGATCGGGGGTTTTCCTCAGCCCACGTCTTCGTAGGCGTGCCGCACGTTGTCGCGCTGGCTGGCACGCGCCTCGTTCATGCGGCGCTCGTGCGGGTCGGGCGAGAGCAGTTCGGGCAGCAGCGTTTCGAAGCGGCGCGGCGTGATGCCCAGTTCCGCCAGACCGTCGCGCGTGCCGACCGCATCCAATTTCAGCGACTTGAAATTGTCGCGCGAGAAGGGTTTGCCGGGAATCAACTCCGCGGTGCAAGCCTGCAACCAACCCAGCGTGTCGGGCAACGGCAGCACCGCGCGGCGCAAGTGCGCGGCATCGCGGATCATCCGCACGATCCGCAGCAGCGTGTAGACATCCGGCCCGGACAACTCGTAGAGATGTCCGAAACTGTTGCGTTCTGTCAGGCAACGCATGATCGCGGCGCAGACGTCGCCCACGTAAACCGGCGCGATCTTCGCCCGCGGGCGCGCCAGCGGCAGCACCGGCGAAAGCTTCAGGAGCTTGTGGAAGCGCGACACCAGTCCGTCGCCCACGCCGTACACGATGGTCGGGCGGAAGATCGTCCAGTCGAGGCCGGAATTCTTCACCAACGTTTCCGCCTCGCCGCGCGTTTTCAAATATTTCGACACATCGTTGCCGGCATTGATCGAACTCATCTGCAGCAATCGCGCGATGCCGGCTTCGCGGCAGGCGGCGATCGCGGTGGCCGTGAGGTCCACATGCGCGCGCGCGAAACGCGCCTGTCCGGTTTCGTTCAAGATGCCGACCAGGTTCAGCACGGCATCGTGGCCGGCGAACTCTCGCACCAATGCCGCGCGCTCGTAGACGTTCGCGCTGACGATGCGCACCGAGGGCAACACGAACAACGCGCGGTGCTTCTCGCGATTGCGCGACAGCACGGTGATGCGGTAGCCGTCCGCCGCGAGCTTGGGCACGAGGTGACCGCCGATGAAACCGGTGCCGCCGAGGATTGCGATGCGTTGCGTTTTCACAGGGCACGCTCGATGTGCGCTCAATGTATGTTGCGGGTTGCGGTAGTGCTCGACGAGGGAACGGACGATTTTGATGCCGGCGTCGCGGGCATCGCGGCGGTGCGCCCGGCGTTGTCCGCGTCCAGATGGCAGACCACCTGCTTGCGCGGAACGGAACTGCCGGACTCATACGCCGTGCCGATCGCGGGCATGCGGGAGGAGACCGGCAGCGCGTCGCCGTGCAGGCGCCAGTCGTACATCGTGGTGAAGGACAACACGCGCGCGACGTATTCGCGGGTTTCCTGATAGGGAATCGTTGCGATGAAGACGTCGGGTTCCAGGCCGCCGCGCGCGTCCACCCAACGCTGCACCGGGATCGGGCCGGCGTTGTAGGCCGCGCTCGCCAGCCACGGGCTGCCGTCGAAGCGCAGCGCCATCGCCGCCAGGTATTGCGTGCCCAGCGGAATGTTGACGCGCGGATCGTAAAGATCGTTCGCCGCGTCGTAAGGCAGACCGCTTTGCCGCGCGAGGTTGGCCGCGGTGCCGGGCAGCAATTGCATCAGTCCGTACGCATCCGCGCCGGAATGTGCATCGGTTTGCCAAGCGCTTTCGGCGCGGATGATCGCGAACGCCCATGCCGGATCGATGCCGGCAGTGCGCGCCGAGGCGATCACGTCATCCTTGTCGGCCAAAGGAAAACGCTGCTCATACAGGCGCAGGTCGTCTTCGTTGCCGAAGGCGAACACCGCGCGGTCGTACCAGCCACGCTTCCATGCGAGTTCCGCCGCGGCGCGTTGATCGGCATCCGCCAGATTCGCGAAAGCGCGACTCCATTCGCGCCGCGCCGGTTGCAGCATGTCCAGCGCGAAGAATTCGAAGGCGCGCGCGAAACCGGGTGTATTCAAGACGCGCTGTTGCGCGGCCGGATCATCCACCAGTTGTTCCGGACAGATGCTGTACGGCAGGCCGGCACGATCGGCGGCGAGGAAACCGTAATACGTCGCCTGTTGCGCCAGCGCCGCGTAATTTGCGCGCGCTTCGTCCGCATGCCCCAATTTGTCTGCGACGCGCGCCTGCCAGTAGCGCCATTCGTCGTGCTGCATTTCATCGGGCGTCAACGCGGCGATCGCGCTTTGCGCGCCATTCCAGTCGCGATTCGCAAGTGCCACACGCACGCGCCACTCGCGCGTGGCGTCGGTTTGTGCGGCCGGCGGCAATGAGGCGAGTTTCGCCAGCGCATCCGGTTCGAAATCCGTGGCGCTGTACAAGGCCAGCGCGTTGAGGATTCGATCGCGCTGCTCGGTGTCGAACGCGAAACGCGCCGACAACTTTTTCCACGCGGCCTCGGCCTCGTCGTCGTGGCGATGAGCGTAACGGCGCAGCGCGATCGTCAACGCCTGCCGCGCTCGGGCATCGTCCGAAAGCGTGTCGGCCTGCGCCAGCAATGCGGCCGGATCGCGCAGCGCCTTCGCCAGCCGGCGAGCGGCGTCTTGCCGATCCGGCGGCAGCCATGCCGCGGACTGCTCGATGGTGGACGGTGCGTTCGCCTCCGCTGCGCGATCGATTCGCTCCCAGACGCGCGTCGGCGTCAACAGTCCCTGCGCAGCCGCGGTCTGCAGCACCGCATCGCATTCGCCCGGCAGCTTCGCTTCGCTCCAGAGTGCCGCAAGATCGCGTTGAAAGTCGAGCTTCGTGCCCCGCGCAAGCTGCGCTTGCAAGCCGTCGCAGGTCAGCGCATCGCCCAAGCCCGGTTTATAGAAAGAGCGAAAGCCGTTCCAGTCGTGCTGCTGCGCCAGCCATTGCAATTCCTCGCGGCGCAGATCGTCGGCGGGAATCAGATCGGGATAGCGCGCCAGATATGCCTGCACCTCGCCGCGATCGGCGTGCGCGATATCGCGCTCCAGTGCGGTCGCTTCGAGATACGGATACAGCGGATAGGTTTCCAGTCCGCGCGCCAGCGGCCGCCAATCCCGGCCGGCATACGCGGCCGCATAAGCCGCGCGGAACGTGTCGCGCTGTGATTGCAGATCGTCCGCGCACACGCTGGCTGCGCAGATCAGCAAGAGGAACAGACAAGCGACGCCGCGCAGCGGCTGCGCGATCCTGCGCGGCATCGGAAGAAGGGGCGCTGCGTTCATCGCCACCCGATTTTAGACGATACGGTTCTAGACGATACCTCTAGACGATACTTCCAGACGATACCCTCATGCGATGCGCGGATCGACGCATCGGAGCGCCGACAGCGCGCGAAGATCACGCGCTCTGCCGCGCGGAGGGAAGCACGGCCACGGGCAGGCGGATCTGCGCGGCCAATGGCAGGTGATCGGAAAACGCATCCGGCAGCGTCCACATGCGTTCGATCTCGATGCCGCGCGACACCAAGATGTGATCGATTGCCCGCTGCGGCCGCCAGCTCGGAAAAGTGGGCGTGGTTTCCAGCGGCTCGGCCAGCGCGGTGCGCGCGAACAGCACGCGCAATTCCACACTGTCCGGATCGCAATTCAAATCGCCCATCAACACCGCGTGCGGGTGGCCCGAAAGCAGTTCGGCGATGAAGGCGAGTTGCCGCAGTCGCGCCTGCGGCCCCAGCGAAAGATGCGCCACCGCGACCGTCAACGCTTCCGGGCCGCTGCCGTAACGCGCGATCAGCACGCCGCGTCCGCGGCCGGGCAGCGGATAGTCCAGCACTTCGGCCGGCGGCAGGCGGCTGATCAGGCCGTTGGCAGAATGCGCCACGCGCGACACTCGGCGATTGGGTTGATGACTCCAGTACGGCAACCCCGCGGCTTCCGCGAGGTACTGCGTCTGGTTGAGAAAACCGGATCGCATGCTGCCCGCGTCGGCTTCCTGCAAGCCGATCACGTCGAACTGCGCGATCTCGCGCGCGAGCTTGTCCAGATTACTGCGCTTGTGCTTGCCGGGAAGCACGGCGCTCCAGCTTCGCGTCACGTATTCGTGGTAACGCCCTACGCTGGCGCCCGCCAGGATGTTGCAACTCAGCAGGCGCAGCGTGGATGCGTCGCCCAGCGTCGAATGCTCATTGATCACCGGTGCAAGCCTAGCATCGTGCCGGTGAATGCAAATGCGAAGTCCGTTCGCATGAGAACCACGAGAGAATCACAGCTACTGCTTGCGCGCCTGCTCTTCCTGCTGCACCAACCACAGGCCCAACTGTGTCAGCTCCTGGAAGCTCTTGATCTCCGCGCTGCGGTAATCGGCCACCACCGGCGCGTCGGGAGAATCGTTTTGCAAACGGCCGACGACGAGCGTCGGCGTTTCGTCGATGCCCCAGCCCTGCTCGATCTTCAGATTCGCCGTCATCTCTGCGTCGGTTCGCGGCGACTTGGCGGCGTCGAGAAACTTCTGCCGGTCCACGCCGTGGCTGGCGTAGAAATCGGCCAGATCCTCGAGCGAGTTCAGCGGATAGTGCTGCATCATCGCCTTGAACAATTCGTCGTGCGTGGATTGCAGCGCGCCGAGCTGCTTCGCCGCGTAGAACGCGCGCGCATACGGCTCCCACGCATCGCTGAACACCGCGGGCATGTAACGCACCTGCACGTCCTTCGGCAACTGGGCGCGCAACTGATCGAAGTAGGGTGCAAACTCCGCGCAGTGCGGACAGGCGTAGGAGAACACTTCCACGAGCACCACCGGTCCACTGGCCTTCTGACCCGCCTGCGCGATGCGCACGTATTGCTTGCCTTCGGTGAAAGTGCCCGGCTTTGTCGGAGATATCGGGCTCGAAGCTGCCGGCGCGGAAACCGAAGCGCCGTCGGTGTCGTTGTGCGCCGAGCAGGCCGCGGTCAGCAGCAAGCCCGTTGCCAGCAACACACCCGGAATGAAACGCCGCGCGCTCATTGCCTCAATGCAGCGGCTTCGCGTGCGACCAGATATTGCGTCAGCTGGACAACCTGCTCCGGGCCGCCCGCGGACGCCATGTCGTAGCGCCATTTGCCGTTGACGACCATCGTCGGTGTGCCGGTCACGCCGTAGGCCTGCACCAGCGCATCGGCGCGTTTCATCTTGGTGTTGACCGCGAACGAATTGGCGGTCGCGACGAAGTCCGCAGGCTTCACGCCGTACTGCGCATACCACTTGGCTATGTCGTTGATGTCGGGCAACGGATTCTTCAACCGGTTCGTGGCAGCGTCGTAAGTCGCGAGCTCGCCGCCGGGCGCATGGATCGCCTTGAACATCGCATCGTGCGTCTTGGCTTCGATGCCCAGCGCCTGCGCGGCGTAGAAGGCACGCTGGAACACCGGAAAGTCTTCCACCGGATTGAACGACACCGGCAGATAATCCATGTACGCGGTCGGCGGCAGCGATTTCGCGATGCGGTCGGCGTAGGGCAGGAAGCGCCAGCACACCGGGCACGCATAGGAAAACACTTCCGTCACTTCCACCTTGGCCGGATTGGGCGTCGGCTGCGGCGTGTCGATGCGGAAATAGTTCTTGCCTTCCACCCACTGCGTGTTGGAGGCGGGCGCTTGCGCAAACGCCGCGCCGGACAGCGCCAGGAGCGAGAGGGACAGAATCACGCGTTGGATCATCGCGATTTACCTCTGATCAGAATTCAAAGCGCAGTTTCCGCGGGCGCGGCTGAATGATGGACAAGCACTCGGCGCGTTTGTTTCCCGGCCGGGAGATCGGACCGGCCGGCCACACCCGTTCTTTCGTTCAATGCTTGCCGCTACTCGTTCCGCTAGCGGGCCCGGCCGGTTGCGGCGTGCCATTGGCCGGAGCCGGCGCCACGCTGGAACTGTTCGGTGCCGGCGCGCTTGCGGCCGCCGCCGGATGCGCCGTTTCGCTGTTCGGAGTCGGCGCGGCTTCGGGACCGGCCACCTGCTCGCCCGGTTGCGCGGTGTGCAAGCCTTCCACATAGCTCGCCACCGCTTCGATGTCGGCTTTCGTCAGGCGCTGCGCGATCGCCGGCATGATCTGCGCGTGCTGTTCGTTGCCCCAGGTCGTGCCGTCGTGCCAGGCCTGCAGTGTCTTCTGCACGTAGTCGGCGTGCTGTCCCGCCAATTGCGGATAGATCGCGCCCGGATTGCCATGTCCGTCGGGACCGTGACACGCCATGCACGCGGGAATGCCACGCGATGCATCGCCTTCGCGATACAACTTGCCGCCGGGCACGGCGAGTGCCTGGTCGGAAACGCCCGGCAGCGATTCCTTGCCGGCGAAGTACGCGCCGATGTCGTGCATGTCCTGCGGCGACAGCGGTGCGGCCATGCCCTGCATGATCGAGTTCTGCCGCTCGCCGCTCTTGAACTTCATCAACTGCGTGACGATGTACTGCTCGTTTTCGCCCGCGAGCTTCGGGTATTGCGCATCGGTCGAATTGCCGTCCATGCCGTGGCAGGCGCCGCAGGCCGCAGCCTTGGCTTGTCCCGCGGTCGCATCGCCCGGCTTCACGGGCGTGGCTTCTAGTTGCGCGAACTGCGCGGCCGCGCCGCTGCTCGCACTCGATGCGGGCGCGGCGGTGGTCGACGCTGCGGCGGGACCGCTGGAGCTGGCGCTCATCGGCGTCTTGGCCGGCGTGGTCGAAGGCTGTTGCGGAGTAACGGGCGTCTGCGATGCGTGGGCGACCGAGTGGGTCGGGAGCGCCGGTTGCGGCGGCTTCGGCTTCTTCGCGGTGCTGAGTTGCGCGGAC
>DATFCO010000192.1:0-4463 GCA_035253005.1 Rhodanobacteraceae bacterium | reverse complement strand
TCGTGCTCGGCCAGTTCCTTGTAGCCCCAGTTGTCGTGCATGCGGTAATGCAGGAAATACTGGTTGATCGCGGTCAGCTCGTTGCAGAGCACGCGGTTGAGGAATTCGATGACCTTGGCATCGCCCTGCATGATGATCTCCCTGCTAACTGCGCGATCGCGAAGTGCGCACTATACCGCCGTGCTGCGGTTTCACATCATCGCAGAATGAGCGTTGACTCTTTGCTTCTGAGTCAAGGGCGGAAACCTTGCGCAGCAAGGTTTCGGGTTTGTGGAGGAATAATGACGCTCGACGAGCGAAAGCGGAACGATTGCTTCAAGTTATCGTCAAGCGGCCAGCGGCATCATCGCGCCGGCGATTTCGGCGCAAGCCTGCTCCAGCAGCAGGCGCGCTTCGACTTCACAGCAGCCGCAGCAGTTGCCGCAGCCGGTACGCGCCTGCAGCTGCTCGAACGACTCCACGCCTTCGTCCGCGGCGCTGCGGATGTCGCGATCGGTGACGGCGTTGCAGATGCAGACGTACATGCTGGGCTCTCGGTTCGGCGAGCCCATTTTCGATGCGAATGCGAATGATTGTCAACAAGATTTGTTACGCCCTCAGGCAGAGCGGCGCTGCGCCTTGGCCTCATCCGACCGCACCAGCTCGATCTGCTCGAAATAACCTGGATCTACGCCGGTAACATATTGACCGGAAAAGCACGAGTCATCGAAGTGCTTAAGCTTGTCGTTGCCCTCGGCGACCGCCTCGCGCAGGTCTTCCAAGTCTTGGTAGATCAGCCAGTCGGCGCCGATGTACTGGCGGATTTCTTCCACGTTGCGGCCGTGCGCGATCAGCTCGTTGGCCGCCGGCATGTCGATGCCGTACACGTTGGGATAGCGCACCGGCGGTGCGGCAGAGGCGAAGTACACCTTGTTGGCACCCGCCTCGCGCGCCATCTGCACGATCTGTTTGGACGTTGTGCCGCGCACGATCGAATCGTCCACCAGCAGCACGTTCTTGCCGCGGAACTCCAGCGGGATCGGATTCAACTTGCGGCGCACCGAACGCGCACGCTCGCCCTGCCCCGGCATGATGAATGTGCGGCCGATGTAGCGGTTCTTGACGAAGCCCTCGCGGAACGGCACGCCGATCGCCGCCGCGAGCGTCGAGCCCGCGGTGCGCGACGTGTCAGGAATCGGGATCACCGCGTCGATGTCGTGGTCGGGCCACTCGCGCAGGATCTTTGCCGCGAGCTTCTCGCCCATGCGCAGCCGCGCCTTGTATACCGACACGTCCTCGATCATCGAATCCGGACGCGCTAGATAGACGTATTCGAAGATGCACGGCGCGTGCACCGCGCCCTCGGCGCAGCGGCGCGAGTGGATGTTGCCGTCGAAATCGATGAACACCGCCTCGCCCGGCGCGACGTCGCGCACGCGTTTGAATCCGAGAATGTCGAACGCGACGGATTCGGATGCGACCGCGACCTCTTTTCCGCTCGGTGTCATGCGTTCGCCCAGCACCAGCGGACGGATGCCGTGCGGATCGCGAAACGCCAGCAGACCGTAATCCAGGATCAGCGCGATGCAGGCGTAGCCGCCTTTCGCTCGCGCGTGCACGCCCGCGACGGCCTTGAAGAGATGATCGGGAGTGAGTTGATGACGCTCCTGGATCTGCAATTCATGCGCGAGGATGTTCAGCAACACCTCCGAATCGGAATCGGTGTTGATGTGGCGGCGGTCGTCCTCGAACATCTCGCGCCGCAGCTCTTCGGTGTTGATCAGATTGCCGTTGTGCGCGAAGGCGATGCCGTAGGGCGAGTTGACGTAGAACGGCTGCGCTTCTTCGGAAGACTCCGCGCCGGCGGTGGGATAACGGCAATGGCCTATGCCGGCGTGGCCGCGCAGATCGCGCATGTCCTGCGCGCTGAACACGTCGCGCACCAGGCCCGGGCCGCGGTGCAGGCGCAGCCGGTTGCCGTCCACCGTGGCAATGCCCGCGGCGTCCTGTCCGCGATGCTGCAGGACGGTCAGGCCGTCATACAGCGCGGTCGCGACTTCGGTTCTGCCGACGATGCCGATGATTCCGCACACGATGTGTTCTCGTTTGGAACTGCGGGATGTCTGGTGCCGCTTATTGTCCCACACCACCATCGCCGTGATGGCGATCGGGTCGCGCTTTCGATTGCGGCGGCGGCGCGGCAGAGGAGCCGGGCGCCAGCGCGCCGGGCCGCTCGAGGCGCTGCAAGGATATGGGGTCGCGCTTCAAATTCGGCAAGGTCTCGGTGCCGGTTTGCACCGTTTGCTTCACATCCGCCGGAAGACGCTTCACTCCCGTCTCGACCGTTTGCGCCACATACAGTGGCACGTGCTGCGAGATCACGCCGGTTCCCTGCACGAACAACGGCAGCAACTGCGAGCTGCGCCACCAAGGCTCGCGCGGAGCGGGCGTGAATGCCAGCACCCACACCGCAACCAGCACCAGCAGCACACCGCGTACGAAGCCGAACAGCATGCCGAGGACGCGGTCGCCGCCCGACAGGACACCGCCGCGCATCAGCTTCGCGAACGCCCAGCCGATCAGCGAACCCACCGCGATCACGCCGAGAAAGCAGGTCAGATAACCGGCCACGATGCGCGCGGCGGGTTCGTGCAGCCATTGCCCGTACCACGCCGCGACCGTGTCGCCGAACATCCATGCGACCCAGAACGCGGCGATCCAGCAGATCAGAGAAATCACTTCCGCCACGAAACCGCGCATCAATCCGAACAGCACGGAGACCGCGAGGACCGCTAGGATAACGATGTCAGCAGTATTCATCCTGAGCGGCCTGTAAAGCTACTACGCTCGGCATGCTGCGCGCCGGCGGTGCTCGGAATCCTCACGCACTGTCGTGTACGCTCCGGTTCCTGCGCTCCGGCGTCGCGCATCCTGCCTTCGCTCGCTACGCTTTCCAAGCCACTCATCAATTGAGAGGCGATCAAGCTCATTGCTGCGTGACGATGATTCCGCTGATTTTCATCTTCGCCGCGACTTGCGTCTTCAACTCCTCGGCACGATCGCGCTGATTCACCGGACCGGCGCGCACGCGGTACAACTTGCCCTTGCCTGACGGGATGCTGTCGACGTAGCCATCGAAGCCCAGCTCGCGCAGGCGGTCGCGCATCTTGTTCGCATCGGCTTCGTTGCCGAACGCGGCGAGCTGCACCGCCCAACCGCCGGCCTTGTTGGCGGGAACGGCGTTCGCGGGTGCATCGCTTGTCTGATCGCCGGCACTCGCCATCAAGGCCACCGGCACCTTCGGCTGCAGGCTCTTCAAGGTCAGGCGTTCGGCTTCCGCCATGGCGCGGTCGGCAAATGGTCCGACCACTACGCGCGTGGCGGGTTTGCCCTTGTAAGTGGTGCTTTCGCCGTGCGCGGGGAACCCCTGCTTCTTCACCGACGCGATCAGCTTGTCGGCATTGGCGCGCTCGCTGTAGACGCCGAGATTCAATGAATACGCACCATTGGCGGCGGCACCGGGCGTGGTTGCAACCGGCGGTACAGGCGGCGTGGTCTTCGCGATCTCGGTCGATGCCGGCTGATTCTGCACCGCGGGCTTCTCCGGCCGCTTCGCGCTCGCGGACGGCGCGGGTTGTGACGGTGCGACCGCGACATCCTGCGGCGAGGGCGCCGGCTTGCCGGCGTCGGCATCCACCGTCGTGACGTGATCCGGGTTGTTGACGCTCGCACTCTCCGGACCGACGCTCAAGGTCTTGGTCTGCAACTGCGCGTCGGGTTGATCGGGAACCTTCAGGCTGACGTTCTGATCGCCGGAAGTCTTCTGCGACGAGCCGGAGAAGAACATCGGCACGAAGATGATCGCCAGCGCAATCAGCACGGCGGCGCCCAGCAGACGGGTCTTCAGGGCAGGTTCCATGACGCAATCCCAAGCGAGCGAACGTCGCGCCCGATTATACCCATGCGTATGTCCGCGCGTTTACCCGAGCGAGCCGGGTTGCCGCATCGCTGCCGCCACCACGAAGAACGAACCGAACGCGATGACTCGATCGTGCGTGGCGGCTTCGGCTCGAGCGGCTTGCAACGCGGATTGCACGTCACTGCATTCGCGGAGCGATGCGCCGGGTTCGGCCTTGTACACCCGGCGCGCGAGTTCCGCGACGGACAAACCGCGCGTCGATTCACTTTCCAGTCCGGCCAGGTACCAATGCGCGATACGCGGCTGCAAGGCGTGCACGATGCCGGCGATGTCCTTGTCCGACAGCGCGCCAAAGACCGCGACGTTTTTTCCGGCGACCGGATTCGCACCCAGCCAGTTCGACAGCTTCCGCGCGGCTTGCGGGTTGTGCGCGACATCCACGATCACTTGCGGCGCATCGGCAATTTTCTGCAGCCGTCCCGGAAGAAAGACTTGTTCACTTCCGAACCGGTCGATGGTGATGGTGCGCGGATCCCACTCGACTCTGTCGCCCAGGGCATCCAGC
>DATFCO010000191.1:0-12747 GCA_035253005.1 Rhodanobacteraceae bacterium | reverse complement strand
CACCAGCAACGTGCGGACAGAGATGCAACAAGCCGATCTGTTCGTCCTTTCTTCACGCTTCGAAGGATTTCCCATGGCCTTGCTGGAAGCCATGTCCGAAGGCTGTGCGTGCGTCAGTTTCGACTGTGAGACGGGCCCTCGAGAATTGATCAAACATGCTGAGAACGGCTGGCTAGTACCGGCGGGCGATGTTGCAGCATTGACCAAAGCACTCGTCACCCTGATGGGAGATGCGGCTCTGCGGCAACGTCTCGGCGAGCATGCTCGCGAAGTCATAAGGACGTATTCATTGCCGGCGGTCTTGGACCAATGGAACGCGTTGATCAATACTGTTGTTTTCCCACACGCTCCTTCGAGCCATGAGCGCCATTTGCGAAATGCAATTCGATAATCCACCAACTACAACGTTCAACCGGCCGCGCGTTCTTTTCCTCGCCCGCTCGCTACATCAGGGCGGTGCTGAGCGCCAACTGGTGGCGCTTGCATCGGGTTTGCACCGGCGCGGATGGCCCGTGACGGTGGTGTGCTTCTATGGAGGAGGCACGTTCCAGAAGGATCTCGAAGCTGCGGGCGTGCCGCTGATCGATCTGAAAAAAGGCGGTCGCTGGGACGTTTTCGGATTTTCGTGGAGGCTGTGGCGCGTCTTTCGCCATACCGACGCCGACATCGTGCACGGCTATTTGACCGTTGCGAACATGTTGACGTTGCTGGCACGCGTTGCGCATCGCCGCACCAAGGTGATCTGGGGGGTCCGGTCGTCGTTCATCGATCGCGAAAAACGCGACTGGCTCGCACGGTTGACCTTCCGGCTCAGCTGCCGGCTCGCACGCTTTGCGGACAGCATTATCGTCAACTCCGAAGCGGGCGCGGCCCACCATGTCGCGTTGGGCTATCCGCAAGCGCGCATCAGGGTAGTCCACAACGGCATCGATACGCAGCGATTCCGGTTCGATGGCGAAGGGCGCGAACGCATGCGCCGGACATGGGGTATTCCGCACACTTCCGTGCTGGTCGGCCTGGTAGGTCGCATCGATCCGATGAAGGACCACCCGATGTTCCTGCAAACCGCAGCGCTGTTGGCCGCTCGTGACCCCTGCTGGCGATTCGTCTGCGTGGGCGGTGGCAAGCCAGACCTCGTTCTGGCGGTCAAGTCACAAGCCGAGCGGCTGGGATTGAACGATCGGCTCGTCTGGGCCGGGCCGCAGGACACCATGGCTGCGGTGTACAGCGCCCTGGACATTGCCGTATCGACTTCGTACGGAGAAGGATTTTCAAACGTCATCGCAGAGGCCATGGCGTGCGGTCGGCCGTGCGTGGTCACGGAGGTTGGTGACTCGGCCGCCATCACGGGCGATTCAGGAATATCCGTCCCGCCGAAGAATACGGCTGCACTGTGCGAGGCCATTGAGCGTATGCGCCAGAGGTTGATGACCGAAGAGAGCACTCTCGCATTGAATGCCAGGTCCCGGATCGTGGAACGGTTCGGGATGGACAAGCTGATCGATCGGACCGAAGCAGCTCTCAATGCATTGCATCGCGGTGAACAACACGAAGCAGTCTCGCCCGTGTCATGAAAGCCGCACTGCTCCCGCGATCGCCCATGGATGCGCTGCTGATCGGCTTCGTGATCTGGTTCGGCAGTTACGCCCCCGACTACGTTTTCAGGACGCATGGTCTCAAACCCTTGTACTCCTACTTCGCCTTGATAGGCCTGTCCGTCTTTTATTCGATCGCGCGCGGAGCGGCCACGGGAACGCTCGACATTCTCAGAGAAAGGCGAATCCGCTGGTTTCTAGCCTGGCTGCTCGCCTACGTGGCATACGGCGCATTGACCTTTCAGGAGGGATCGCAAAGCGATGTCGCAGTGCAGGTGCTGATAACGCTGATCGAAATGGTCATGTTGGGTTTTGCCTTTTCCGCCTTGATGGTCAATCACAGGCGATTGCGGCTGGTCGGCGCTGCTTTTGCGTTACTGGCGTTTTTCGACATCGCCATCTTCGTACTGGATTTTTTTCACCCGACTTTCTCCAAGACGCCTGGGCGTGCCGCTGGCTTCTATGCCGACCCCAACGTGGCCTCCTATGCGCTGTCGCTGATCATGTTGTGCGCGGTCGAGTCCGTGCCGCGGCGATTGCGCTGGCTGTTTGTACTGGCATGCGGTGCAGCGGTGCTGCTTACTTTCTCCCGTTCCGGATGGATCGTGTGGGGAGTGGGCGTTGCGTGGATGGGTTGGCAGAGCGAGTCCAGCAGCGGCATACGCAAGTTTGCGATAGCCACCGCCTGTGTTGTGCTCGGTCTCGGATTCCTCGTGATGGTTTTTTTCGGGGGGCTGGGCGAGCTCTTGATGAACACGTCGATCGGCAACTATCTGGATGCGAACACGCTGGCGCGGCTGGGTGTCGGCGCGTCATCGCTTTCCAATCGTTCGGCTGACTTGCACCGAGAGGAAATCTGGTATTCGTTCAGTCAGTTCAGTCGAAATCCGCTATTCGGAAATGGTCTGGGATATGTCTACGAATGGGAACTCCCGGTGGGTCCTCATGACGTTTATCTTCGCTTTCTCGTCGAAGGTGGCCTGTGCGGTTTGTTGTTTTATCTGCTGTTGATGGCTTTGCTCTGGTTCTCCACTCGAGGGATCGACCGCGTGCTGGTATTGCAAATACTCGTTGCCAGCTTCTTCAACCACAACATCCTTGAAATTCCCACCGTCATCATGGTGATGACTTTTCTTCTGGCTCGCGCAGGAATGCGGAGTCATCAGCAACGGAGTGAAATCCTGGCACTGAGGAACAATTTTGCGTGAGGATATGCCACATCATTACCGGTCTGGACAGAGGCGGCGCCGAACTTGCGCTGTGCGGACTCCTTGAGACATTGGGCCAGCCCGAGCAGACCGTGGTGGCTTTGGGTGGCGACAGCCCGTTGAGTGCTCGCGTGGCGAAGGTGGCCGAACTTCATCACTTGGGAATGAAGGTTGGGCGAGCCGGCCCCGGTGATCTGCTCCGACTGCGGCACCTTCTGCACGGGAGAGGACGGCCAGATGTGGTCCATGCATGGATGTATCACGCGAATCTGATGGCAGCGCTCGCATCGTTCGGCTTGGGCATTCCCCTTATATGGGGAGTTCACCACTCGCTGAGCGATTTGCCGAACGAAAAACGCAGGACACGCGCGGTGATTCGCGCGACCGCGCTGCTGTCAAATGTTCCGGATCGTATCCGCTATGTTTCCGCGGTGGCGGCAGAGCAACACCAGCGTGCGGGCTTTTCAAGGAAGCGCACGGTAATCATTCCGAATGGCTATGACACCAAGGCCTTTGCGCCGGATGCAGAAGCGCGCGCCCGCATCCGGCACGAGCTTGAAATCCCCGCGGACGTATTGGTGATCGGAATGGTGGCGCGCGTGCACCCGACAAAGGATCACGCAAATTTTCTGCAAGCTGCGGCGCATTTCCTGGGCAATCATCCAAACACAATATTCGTGTTGGTCGGCGAAGGTACGATGGACAATCGGGAATTGCTGGATCTGATCGAGCGTTTGGGACTATTCCCGCGAATGCGCTTGTGCGGCAATCGTCAGGACGTCGCCGCACTGGATGCGGCTCTCGACATCGCGACATTGTCTTCCCGAGGCGAGGCGTTCCCCAACGCCATCGCGGAAGCGATGGCGTGTGGCACCCTCTGCGTTTCAACCGATGTGGGAGATGCGGCCTTGATCGTCGGCGACACCGGGGTGATTGTGCCGCCGCGTGACCCTGTCGCCCTGAGTGAGGGTTGGGCACGGCTGGCCTCAATGAATGGCGATGAGCGCCGTTCTTGGGGCATGCGGGCCCGTCAACGCATCATCGAAAATTTCGGACGGCAAACCATCGGCCGCCGCTTTATCAACCTCTATCGTGAATTGATTGCTGCCCAATGAAACGGCCCATCAGATTGAATCGCGATTTTCTGCGGAGAGCATGGCCGAACCTGCAAAGGGGATGCCCCGACCCGCGCGGCCTTCTCAATGAGGAAATAAGCGCGAAGGAGGCCACGGAAATCATTGCGAAAATCAAGATAAACGGCGTGTTCAAGACCACGCGCGCCGACCGTTACCCCAGAACGGCGCGTCTGCTCGCAGATAGCCGATTTTCGGTCCCACCCGTGATTCTCGATGTCGGCGCTTCCGATGGAAGCACTTCCCTGAGCATCATGGAAGCGCTTCGCTTTACCCGCTACTACGTGACCGATCGGCATATCGAAGCGCGTGTCTGCCTGACTAAAAAAGGTGCGTTTTTTTGCGATGTCGAAAACAACCCTTTCATGTATGCCAATCGCTTTCTGGTCATATACAACGATACGAACAAGGCCATCTGGCCGATGCCCGCCATCGTGAGGAGATTGTTCTCCGGTTTCGAAGTCTCGAAAAGCGAAAACGTCCGTGCCATAAATCTGATGAATCCAGCGCTGTTGTCGCGGGTCGGAGAAGACATTCGCTTGCACAAGTACGACATTTTCGAGCCGTGGCGTTTCGAGAAAGTCGACTTGGTGATCGCCGCGAACATCCTGAATCGCAGCTATTTCCCGGACATCAAATTGAAAGCCGCGCTGCAGAACCTACGTGGTGCGCTGAAGGAATCCGCCAGACTGGCTGTAATAGAAAATCGCTCCACCCTCGAACAATCGACCGTTTTCCGCCTCCACAATGGCAGGTTCATCATCGAGAACGAGGTCGGCCGGGGCAGTGACATCAAGCCCCTCGTGACTTCCCTGGCTGCCCCAGACGTCGACGACGCTCGTTCAAATGGAGAGGGGCTGTCATAGACGGCCAAGTGATATTCCATGACCAGCCAGCTCGATATGAAAGCGGCTCTCCCCCCGGATCTTGCCGGTATGAACGGTTTGAACTTCACACGCCGTCAGGAATCGTGGGTGGCCGAGTCCGGTGGCTATTTCTACAAGATTATCCGGAGACACGACGACCCATTGCAGGATTTGTACGATCCGGAATGCATTGAAACGGCTCGGCGTGAGTACAGCGACATGCAGTTTCTGCATGGACTCAGCGACAAGGTATGTCGGCCTGAGCGTGTAGAGCACGGATGCATCGTCTATCCTTACTTGTCGGGTCCCGACATGCGCGGCGCACTGCAATCCAATCCGGCAGATGCGCAACGACGAACATGTCTGCGGGAAGCCATGAGCTTGCTTGCGCAGCTCCATGCTCCCGCCGTCGGAACGGGAAACTATCCGCTCAAGGACTACCAACGCGACAGCCATCTGGTTCCGGACTCCGGTATCAGGGAACGTATTTCCGCGAGAAACAAAACCCTCGTAATCAGCGGCTTCGAAGTCCGAAATCTCCGGTTTGACCGAACCCGTGACACGTGGTGCTTTTTCGATCCGCATCACGTCAAGCGAGGCGTGCCGGAAGAGGATTTTGCGCGATTTGTCATATCTCTATTGATGATCAACTGGGGCAGAGATGGTGCGCTTCGCTGCTGGAGCGCCTTCTCCATGGACGAGCTGCTGGCGATGTATGAACGCGCATCGTTGACCACCCTCGATAAAGTGCTGTTGAACCACTTCCTCCGCCAAACGGCGGTGATGCGGAAGTCTTACGCCATTAGAGCACTGCGGGCCATGCACCCGGCGCAACGGATCATCGGGTGGCCATACCTGATGATGTATTTTCAACAGATCGAGAAATGGAACCTCGCCCATGCCTTTCGACTATGAACGCCATACGCGCTCGTTCTATCAGAACGATCGCGTCGCGGAGCAATACCACGGCCTGTTTACTGCTACCGGAGGGATCAAAAACCTCCCATTCAGAGTGGTGGCGCGGCGGGAACGGAGGACTGTCGAAACCCTCCTGTCCGCAATTTCGCACGAAAACGTGCTCGACATTCCCGCGGGAACCGGAAAACTGGCCGAAGTATTCGCGCGACTCGGATCGCGGGTCACCGCTTGCGACATCTCCAGCAACATGTTGGAAATCGCGAAGGGCGAATATCAGAAGATCAAGTACCGGAAAGTCGATTTCCTTATAGCGGATGCGACGGACCTCAGCAGATTCGAAAATATCGGGTTCGATTCCGTCGTATGCCTGCGGTTGATGCATCGCGTTCCTGCGGCCGTGCGGCGCCAGATGCTGAGGGAGTTTTCACGCGTCGCCCGGTATCTCATCGTGTCATTCGGAGTCGAGAACACATATCACCGGATTCGGCGATCTCTCAGGAACAAGATGTTCGGCGGTCTCGCCAACAATATGTGCTTTTGCTCGCTTGCAAGCGCACGCAGCGAAATCGAGCCGCTGTTCGAAATCCTGCGGGAAGTCTGGATCGCACCGCTCCTGTCGAGGGAACTCGTTTTCCTGCTGAAATCCAAAGCTGCAATTTGAAGGGCGCGGACTCCTCTCGTGTCGTCGGGAAGTCGCAATGGCCATGCAAGTTCAATCGGATGGTTTGTCACGCACTCATGGGCCGATATCCATACCTCCACGACACCGGCGCGGTAAGCAGAGGCAATAGTACTTTCTTCGTCTTGGACATCTGCTCTCGCCAGCGGATGTCCGGCTTCAACTCGATGCGGTCGTGCATACGCAACCGATTGCCCTCGATAGCGTGCCCGGCCTTGAAGAATCCGCCTGATTCCAACTTCTCGGCCGTCGGCCCGAAATCCAGTCCCGAGAATGCCGAAAGGCGTTGCAAAGTCTGCGCTGGCCGCATGACGAAATCTTCATAGCGGACCAGGATGGCGCGATTGCCGAGCCGCTCGCGCACTCTGTTCGCCACTGAGTTGACAAGCATCCAGTTCACAGCTGCGCGCGTCCAGCTTCGGCCATTCAGTGGAGTCATGATGCCGCCTTTCGGATCGCTCTTGAATTTCTGTCCATTCGAAAAAGCCACACCCCGCACGTCACGAACCAAGTGGATGACGCGCAATTCCACGTCATCCATGCGAGAAAGCGCCAATGCTCTCACCGGGCCTTTCGAGGAATCCACGATCGTGGTGGCGCCACTAACTGTTGCAATGGCCTGAAACAAACTTCGTGTAAGCTCGGAGTATCTGCGCAGCGAAGGCTCGTTGGCCGCGTCATGGTGACGCGGATAGCTGCGCACACGTTCGAAGCGACTCCGGAGCGCGGGATATTCGATCGCCGGGTCTGTTCTCGCATTTCGTGACCACTCTTTGCGCACCTGCACCCAGAATGGACACTCCGCCGAACGTTCACCACAAGCACAGTAGCTGCGCCATAAATCCATGGCACTGAGGAGATTGCATAGTTCTCCCGTGCCGAACATCTGGGCCTGATCGGACAACACAGTATCCAGCAGGGTGGACCCGCTGCGGCCGGAACCCATGATATAGAGTATTTTGACTCGCACGTCCTTGTTCCGGCTCGCCTAAACAACCCGCCGCAAACAATATCATTCGCCACGCCGCCGGAAAACCACGCGAATGCCGGTAAGCATAAACGTCCATCCAGAACCGTGAACGACAAGGTTCCTTATGCGCAGCGTGCGCGATCTTTCGAAACTCGGAACACCATCACACTTACCGTCTTTACGAAAGCCGGAGCGAGCGGTAATAAGCAGCTTCGCATCTGACTTTGGGGAAACGTCATGAGTACACGGGCGCAGAGGTCTGCGGTTCGTCGGTTTGTTCTGCGCTGCAGCGCGCTGATGCTCGGAGTCATGGCTACGGCATCTGCTTGGCCTGCCTGTCCCAAGCTGCTGATGGAAGGAGGCGTTTTTCTCAGGAAGCAAACCACTTCCGAGCAAGCAGCCTACTGGGGCAAGACTATCGGAGTGCAGGGGTTCATGATGAATGAGATCATGAGCGACTGGAACACGGATGTGGGCACTGATGCCGACAGCGATTTATGGAAACTGGTGCGCCAGTTCCAGTCCATTTACTCGCAGAATGGAGTCACCGACAATTTCATAAAGGTGGGAATACATTCGACGCGCGACTGGCACAATTCATGGCAGAACGAAGCCGCGGTCAAGAATTTCGCCCACGCCGCCGCGCTCGCAAAATATGCCGGATTCAAGGGCGTCGTCGTGGACTTGGAACCTTATCAACCAACTTGGGGTGGAAGCCAAGACCTGGCGGGCGTCGTGCAGCAGGAAGGGCGTGCGATCGCTACGGCCATGCACGCAGCCTATCCGGACATGACCCTCATCGTCATGCAGGACGCATTGCACAACGCCTATCAACTGCACCGACCAATGGCCCCGATCCCGAATCTGCAAGCGACGCCGCCGGATTCCTCCAGGCGCTACCATGGGGGGTACGCGTTGTCGGTTCCGTTTCTGCGCGGATTGCTTTCAGTGGAGTGGGCGCACGTAGTCATCGCCACCGAAGAAACCTATCGTGATCCGAACATCATAAACGTGGTTCAACAGACCACCAAGAACTACACGGCATTTCTCGGCGATGATGCGGCGTGGACGAACGTCAGTACGGCACCGGGCCTGTGGCCGCTGGGTTTGTCGATATGGAACAAATTGCCCCGCGAGACTCCGGCGCAATTCAAGAAACAGTTGCAAGATGCGTTCTCCGCGTCGCAGGAATACGTTTGGATCTACGGTTACGGCAGTGCTTGGCAAACCAATGGTCCTTATGGATCCGGCCCGGTAACCGCAAACTTCCAGCAGTATGTCGACGCGGTGCATCAGGTGCTTGCGTCTTGTGGCGGCGGCAACGGCGGTGGCAGTTCATCACCTGCAACATATTCGCAATCGTCGGTCTTCGCGCCGCCGCGAGCCAATGAAGGGCCCGAGCGATCGGTTTCTCGGTCAAGGCAGACGAATCCCGTGCAGCCCGCGGACACCATGCAGCCCGTCGGCACCCTGCCCCAGGTGATGCCCTTGCGGCCGGCGGGAACAGGGAACGTACGGACTGAGATTCCGTGAGCGATTCCGGAAAAATCATCCTCTTCGCCAACACCGATTGGTATCTCTACAACTTCCGCCGTTCCCTGGCACTTGCCCTGCGAGGGCATGGCTATGAAGTAGTGCTGTTGTCTCCGCCGGGAGAATATGGTCCGCGCCTGCGCGCGCTGGGATTGGAATGGCAGCCGCTGCGGATGAACCGGCGCAGCATCAATCCGTTCCGGGAAATATTGCTGTTGCGGCGCCTGGTCGGACTTTTCCGGCGCGAACGACCGGCGCTGGTGCACAGCTTCACGATAAAATGCGCCGTGTACGGCTCACTCGCGGCTCGTCTGGCCGGAGTCCCCGGACGGGTGAACGCGGTCGCCGGTCTGGGTTACGTGTTCTCGAGCTCATCCCTGGAGGCACGCCTGCTGCGGCCGGCGGTGCTCAGGCTGTTGCGCGTCACCCTGGATGACGCCAATGCGCGTCTTATTCTGCAGAACCCGGATGACGTCCGACTGTTTCGGCAAGCAGCCTTGGTTCATCCTGAGCGCGTGCGCCTGATCCGCAGTTCCGGCGTGGATTGCACGCGATTCGCGCAACGATCTGCATCACGCGACGGTACGTTTCGCGTGCTGCTCGCGGCGAGATTGCTTTGGGACAAGGGCATTGCCGAATACGTGCAGGCGGCTCGAATTCTGCGCGCGCGCAACCTTCCGATACGGTTCTTGCTGGCCGGCAATCCCGATCCTGGCAATCCGGGCGCGGTGCCGGAGGACGCCATCCGGGAGTGGGTTGCGGAAAACCTCGTCGAATGGCTGGGTCACGTGGAAGACATGGCAGCGCTGCTGGCAGGCGTGGACGCCGTCGCATTGCCCAGCTACTACCGTGAAGGCGTGCCGAAAACCCTGATCGAAGCGGCCGCGTGCGGCCTTCCGGTGATCACCACCGACATGCCGGGATGCCGCGAAGTGGTGAGCGACGACGTCGACGGTTTGCTGGTCCCGCCTCGCGATGCCGCGGCGCTCGCCGAAGCCATCGTTCGATTGCAGAGCGATCCGGAATTGGCCCATCGTCTGGGCACGCAGGCACGTGCCAAGGCGCTGACCGAATTCGACGAGCGCATCGTGATCGAACAGACGCGCAAGGTTTACGAAGAACTGCTGCCGCCCGGCCGCGGATGATCCAGTGCTTGCGCGGAAACTCCACGCCGCGGATCCGGCGACAACGCGTGCCGTGGCTCAGGCCCAACCCAGGCACTCATATATCCATAGTCCGAATATTTCGTGCAGAGCCTCTTCGGTGCATTTCAACGCATGCTCCCGCCGCCGCCAGAAATCTTGGGTGGGCTTGTAGGCGGGCCATTCCGCGGAAGGAGCCGGTATCACTTTGAAACCCAGCTTGCGAAAAGTCCCTGCGGCGCGCCGCATGTGGTAGCTCGATGTCACCAGCAGGATGCGATGCGCGCCGATCCGCTTCAGGATAGGTGCGGAGTCGAGCGCGTTTTCGCGGGTGTCGCGGCTGCGCGTCTCGGTCAAAATATCGGCGGAAGACACGCCTTGCGCCAGCAAGCGCGACTTCATCCGCTTGGCTTCGCCTTTTCCACCCGATAAGAGGATCACGGGTGCGCGGTGCGAGAGCAGCAGCAGCCGGCCCAGACCAGATCTCGTTTCGGAGTTGTCGTTCGGATCGGAGAGATCGTCGATGGTGTTCTCTTCGCCACCAAGGACGACGATCGCCGCGGCCTGCGGATAACTCCCGATGTCGGATGCCACCGGTGCATCGCCACCGAGGTAACCTTCCAGCCAACGCGCGACCGCCGGTGTCGAAGCGACGAGAAGGACCACCGTCGCTGCAAGTACCAGCAGCCATGCCAGTCTGAAAAAGCGGTCGGCAATCGATCTCGTGCGGACGCGCGAGGTGCCGCGCCCCGAATAAGGTCGCCCAAGCTGATCGTGCACTATTGCAGAAGGTCGAAATAAAACATCAACCATCCTGCCACGCTGCTTATTCCGAGACAAACGGCCAACCAGAATCCGCGCGAATTCCGACCGATGCGCTCCGCGTCCCGAAGCTCCGCCTCGGGTAAACGCAAAGATCGATTGACGACGACTCTGTCCATGGAATGCTCGCTGGAACGTTGCGTGGGCGAAGCTGACAGTCACCAAGTAAAGAGACGGTTAGTCGGACTTCAAATTCGCTTTAACCGCTATGCTGTTCGTATCTAGCGAGGTTCGTGCCACCCAGGCGGTTTTTTCCTTCACTGCATCGATGTCCACACTTATTTACAAAGTCTTCCAGATCGAAGCCGCGCATCATCTGCCCAACGTGCCGCCCGGGCACAAATGCGCGCGGCTGCACGGGCATTCGTTCCGCATCGAAGTGCGGTTGCGTGGAGAACCCGATCCCGTCACTGGTTGGCTGATGGACTTCGCGGATCTGAAACAAACATTCGCGCCCGTATTCGAGGCGCTGGATCATCGCTATCTCAACGAGGTTCCCGGTCTGGAAAACCCGACGAGCGAGCGGCTTGCGGAATGGATTTGGCAGCGCCTGCGCCCCGAATTGCCACTGTTGGATGAAGTGCTGGTCGGTGAGACCTGCACGGCCGGAGCACGCTATCGAGGTTCTGAAGCATGAAATGCGTTTGCACTGAATTTGACGCGATGCGGAATCGATAGCCATTTACATAAGTCATTGTTAACAAACAATAATTGCTTTGACGCGTATGGGCTGACATAATTATTGTTGCGCTGCAACATGACACGTGCTAGGCTGTGTCCATCCTCCACCCCGCACGGGAGCATGAACATGTACGCACAGTTGCAGCAACAGACACTCAACCTCGGCAAGCAGTGGGCCGAGCAGTCCTACAAGGCGCAGCTGACCGCGCTGCGCGGCTTCGCCGAAATCCAGGGCCTGCAGGTCAAGGCGCTGGAAGCGCAGGTCAAGGCGAACCTCGCGTTCGTCGCCGACTCGCTGGAAGCGCGCGAAATCGAAGACGTCAGCGCGCTGTGGCCGAAGGGCTTGGACTTCGCGCGCAACAGCGCCGAAGCCGCCTATGAAGCCGGTCAGCAGGCGCTGGGCGTCGCGCAGAAGACCGCCGAGCAGCTCGGCGAGCTGGCGCGCAACGGCGTGAAGGCGGCCAACGACGCGGCCGGCAACACCGCCAAGAAAGCGGCGCGCTGATCGATTCACAACGACAACAAGAAAACCCGTAGCGGCTCAGGCTCCCCCTACCTGACCGCAACGCAAGCCGGACGACCCTGTCGTCCGGCTTTTTTTTGTGTTTGTTTGTGCGATCGTCCATGATCGCTGCTCGACATTCCGCTCGATGAGATTCAACTTCTTTTCGGATATCGAGACCAGAAGCGGCCGTCCTCGGCCGCACTTTCAACAAGAGCAACTCAAAAATTTCCGGCCTGGAAATCGCGGATCGCCTGCACGATCTGCTCGGGCGTGTTCATCACAAACGGGCCGTACTTCGCGACCGGTTCGTTGAGCGGTTTGCCCGCGACCACCAGCACGCGCGCGGGTTTGTCGTTCGCAGCGAGTTCGATCGAATCTCCGGGCGACAACACCGCCAGCTCGCCGCGAGCGATTTGCTCGTCGCCCAATCGCACGCCTTCGCCTTCGAACACGTAGGCGAACGCGTTGTGGTTTTCCGGCAGCGGGATCGAGACTTTTGCGCCCGCCTGCAGTGATACGTCGAGATAGACGGGTTCAGTCGCGACGCCGCTGATCGGCCCGCGCGCACCGAACATGTCGCCTGCCACCACGCGCACGCGCACATCTTGGGCCGGTTCGACGGCGGGAATCTTTTCCGGCGCGATGTCTTGGTAACGTGGCGCCGTCATCTTGTCCGCCGCCGGCAGATTCACCCA
>DATFCO010000190.1:0-8047 GCA_035253005.1 Rhodanobacteraceae bacterium | reverse complement strand
TTCCAGATTGCTGCGGATTTCGGACAGCGGCAATCCGCGCAGTCCGTCGTTGGCGCCCAGTTCGATGATCACCAGTGCCGGACGATAGGTCTTCAGCAGACCGGGCAGCCGGCTCAATCCCGAAGCCGTCGTTTCGCCGCTGATGCTGGCGTTGATCAACGTGCGCGGCGGCCGCATGTCACGCAGACGCGCTTGCAGCAGCCTGGGCCATCCCTTGTCCAGTTCGATATTGTGTGCGGCGGAAAGCGAATCGCCGAGCAGCAGGATCGTGTTTGCCGGGGCGGCGGCTACGCACCGCGCGCCCATCAGCATGACGAGGCAGAACAACATGCAGGACCGCAGCCAGAATCGCATCGCTCTGCTCTCGGCGGAAGGCGTGGGCAAACATATCGACGGCCCTTCGGGCCGGCTCGACATCCTCAACGATGTCAGCCTCGAAGTGAACACGGGAGAAACCGTCGCCATCACCGGTGCTTCCGGTTCGGGCAAGACCACGTTGCTGGGCTTGTTGGCCGGCCTCGACCTGCCCAGCCGCGGCAGCGTGCGGCTGGATGGCCAGACCCTGGAGACGCTGAATGAGGAGACACGCGCACGATTGCGTTTGCGCAACGTCGGCTTCGTATTCCAGTCTTTTCATCTGCTGCCCGCCTTGACCGCGGAAGAAAACGTGTTGTTGCCGCTGGAACTGGACGGCGCAGCGGATGCGGGCGCACGCGCACGCGAAGCCCTGGCCGCAGTGGGTTTGCGCGAACGCGCCGCGCATTATCCGCACCAGTTGTCCGGGGGCGAACAGCAACGCGTGGCGATCGCGCGGGCGTTCGTGCATTCGCCACGAATCCTGTTCGCCGACGAACCGACCGGCAATCTGGATCGCCGCACCGGCCAGTCGATCGGCGACCTGCTGTTCGCCTTGAACCGCGAACATGGCACCACGCTGGTGTTGGTGACGCACGACGCGGAACTCGCCGCGCGCTGTGCGCGCGTGCACGAGCTGGTCAGCGGAAGTTTGCGCGAGGCTGCAACATGAATCGCAAAATCGTAGGGCGGACTTCGTCCGCCGACTCGGCGGGCAGAGCCCGCCCTACGCGTGGTGCTTCGGCATGAACGGCTTTCGACACGCATTGCGCAGCTTGCGCCGCGAATGGCAATTGCAGGAATTGCGCACGCTGATCCTGGCGCTGCTGCTGTCGGTGATCGCGTTGGGCTCGGTCGGCACCTTGTCGATGCGCGTCGAACGCGCGGTGCTAATGGGCGCTGCGGAATTGATCGGCGGCGACATGGGCGTAAACGCGGCGACGCCGTTGCCGAATTCTTTCGTCGAGCAGGCGCGCACGCTGGGACTGCGCACCAGCAAACTCGCCGATTTTCCGAGCGTGGCGTTCGCCAACGACCACAGCCAGTTGCTGGAAGTGATCGCGGGCGACGCAGCGTGGCCATTGCGCGGCAAGCTGGTGGTGCTCGGCGCGAACGGCCGCGAGATCGACACCCACGCGCCGCCCGCCGGCGATTTGTATCTGGATCATCGCGCACTGGTCGCGCTGGGCCTGCGCGTGGGCGATCGCGTGCAGCTCGGCGGCCGCGACTTGCGCATCGTGGCGGAACTGCAACGCGAGCCGGGCGCCAGCGACCTGGTGTCGCTGGCGCCGCGCGCGGTGATGGCGCTGGCCGATGCGCAGGCCGCGGGACTGCTCGGCACCGGCAGCCGGGCGCACCATCGCCTGCTGGTCGTGGGCGAACCTGCGCAGGTCGATGCGTACCGCGCCTGGGCGAAAGCGCATCTGCCCTCGGATGCCGACTTGGTGACGCCGCAAGAAGTGCAGGAACGTTTGCGCGTGTCGTTCGATCGCGCCGGTGCGTTCTTGCGCCTGTCTGCCTTGCTCACCGCGTTACTGGCCGGCATCGCGATCGCTCTGTCGGCACGGCGCTACGCGCGCCGCAAGGTCGACGAAATCGCGCTGCTGCGCGCGCTTGGCGCTTCGCGCGGTTTCGCATTCGGCGGATTGCTGTTGACGCTGGCCGTGCCATCAATGATCGCCGCGGTCATCGGCGCAGGCATCGCGCTGGGCCTGGCTTCGGCCGCATTCGCCTTTGCGCATGGCTTGTTGCCGCCTTCAGCGCGGGACGTGCCGTTGCCGCTCGGTCCCGCGTTCGCCGCGGCGGGCATCGCTCTGGCGGTGCTCGCCGGTTTCGCGATGCCGCCGCTGGCGCGCTTGGCTAATGTGCCGCCGATCGCCGTGTTCCGCCGCATCGGTTTGCAATCGCCGCGCCGATTCGATGTCTTGTATCTGCTGCCAGTGGGCGTTGCATTGGGATTGATCGCGCTGGAAAGCGGCACCTGGAAACTCGCGGGCGTTGTGGCGGGAACACTCGCCGGTGCGGCGGTGTTCGCGCTCGCTGTAACCGCGGCGCTGCTGTGGTTGATCCGCAAACAATTGGCGCGCCTGCATCCCGCGCTACGCCTGGGTGCCAGCGCCTTGACGCGGCGTCGCGCATTGAGCGTCGTTCAAACCGTCGCGATCGCTTTGGGCCTCACGGCGCTGTTGATGCTGGCGGTGATCGCGCCCTCGTTGCTGGACAATTGGCGGCGCGAATTGCCGGCCGATACGCCCAACTGGTTCGTGGTAAACGTACAGGATGCGCAACGTCAGGCCGTGCTCGACTCGCTGCAAAAGATCGGCGCAACGCGGATCAACAGCATGCCGGTCGCGGTCGGAAAATTGATTTCGATCGATGGCGTGCCGATCGAACGCGTGAAGTTCCATAGCCGCGAAGCGCGCGAAACCGCGCAACGCCAAGTGCGGTTGTCATGGAACGCGCCGCTGCCGCCCGCCAACCGCGTGATCGCCGGACGCTGGTTTCCCGCCAGCCCGCAAACGGCGGAGGTATCGCTCGATCGCATGTGGGCCGACACGTTCCATTTGCAACTGGGCGACACGCTCGGGTTCCTGATCGGCGAACGCCGCATCGACGCGAAGCTCACCAGCATCCGCGAAGTGGACTGGAGCCGCTTCAACGTCAACTTCTTCGTGATGCTGGATCCGGTCCACGGCGGCGAATTGCCGCATGATTGGATCGCGAGTTTCCACCTGCCGCGCGGCAACGCCAACGCGCTGGCGACGTTTTCGCGCGAGTACCCCAATCTCTCGCTGATCGACGTCGACGAACTGCTGGATCGCGCGCGCGAGATCGTGTCGCAGGTGACCGGCGCGGCACGCTGGGTGCTGGGTTTCAGCCTGCTGGCAGGCGCGCTGGTACTGGCGGCGGCGTTGACGATGAGCGCCGCCGAACGCCGTCATGAAGCCGCGTTGCTGCGCACGCTGGGTGCGCGCAGCGGCCAATTGCGGCTGGCGGCCTTGTGCGAATTCGCCCTGATGGGCGCGGTGTCTGGGTTGACCGCCTTGTTCGGTGCGGCCGCAGCAGGTGCGTGGCTGGCCCATGCGGTGTTCCGCATCCGTGATTTCGCGCCGCCCTGGGCTCCATTGCTGATCGCGGCGGCCGTATCCGCGATCGTGGTGGCCGCCTTGGGACTCGCAGGCACGCGGCGGATCCTGCGTGCTTCGCCGCTGCTGATTCTGCGGCGAGGTTGATTGTCAACCGATGTCCCGCCGGTGCGTTGAATCTCCGCACCGGCGTGATGCCGTCGCGACCACAATTAACAGAAGCGATGACGTGAGCTCCCGCGGCGGCAGACCTCCCCCTGACCGCCGCTTTTTTTTATGCAAACGTCCTGTTTGCTGTTCTAAGAGCAGGGATTCGCAATCTTGCCGTTTAGGCTCTAGGCGGCTGAGCAAGGCGGCCGTCCATGGCCGCACTCCTGATGTAAAGCACGCTTCGAACAAGCGTTCTTGTATTTCGATCAATCGTCATCCCGATTCGGCACGCTGACTTTCCCCTTGATGTCGTGGTAGCGCACATCGCCCGAGCCGGTGGCGCGCACGGTGAAGTTGCCGCCGACGCCGTTGGCGGTCACGTCGCCCGAACCGGTGCTGCCGACCTCCGCGTCGCGGCCGATATCGCTGAAGCTGACATCCCCGGAGCCGGTGGAACCCACGCGCACGCTGCCGCGCACATTGGAAAAATCGAGATCGCCGGAACCGGAGTGATCGGCCTGCACGTCGCCCTGCACGCCATCGACATGTACGTCACCGGAACCGGTGCCGCGCAGGTTGACGCTGCCGACGTGGCTGGCGCGCACGTCGCCGGAGCCGAGCTGCAGCACCAGCGGACCCGCGATGCCGTCGGCGATCAGATCGCCGGAACCCGTTTCCACATCCAGCGAGGCCAGGCCGGAGGCCTGCATGTCGCCGGAGCCGCTGTCGATCTTCACCGCCAGCGCCTGCGGCACGCGCACCTGCAACTTCAGGTAGGCGTAGTTGTCGCCGAACAGGTTGAAGACACTGGTTTCGGTATGGTGCTCGGCATCCACGGTGGCCTGATCGCCGGAGCGGCCTGTGGTGATCTGCAGGTCTTTCAGCCATTCCGGTTTAGACGCGCAAGCGGTGCCGCGCACCTCGATCCGGTTCAAACCCGCGACGCCGCGTATTTCCAGATCGCTGGAACCCAGCCGCATCATCAGCGAATGCAGGCCGGCGGCGTTGATGTCGGCGTTGCGGGGCGCGCTGTAGCGGCATTCCTCCGCACCCGCGAACGTTGCAAAAACGAGCAGCGAAGTGGCGATCGATGCAACGGCAAGTTTGCGCATGGGGTCATCTCCTCGGCAGGACGGATCTTGAGATGACGATTGTGCGCGCAAGGTTTAACGTGCTGCGCGTGACCTGTGGCCTATCCGCGTTCCTCGGTCTTGGCGCGATCCCACAACGCATCCTGCTCGGCCAGCGACTTGCCGTTCAGACTTTCGCCGGCTGCCGCCGCCAGCGACTCCATGCGCCGGAAGCGGCGTTCGAATTTGGCGTTGGCGCGGCGCAGTGCCGCGGCCGGATCGACCTTGGCGTGCCGCGCCAGGTTCACAATGACGAACAGCACGTCGCCCAATTCGTCTTCGAGTTTGTCGCCATCGCCTTGGGCGAATTCGGCGCTCAGCTCGTCGATTTCCTCGGCCAGTTTGTCCAACACGGGCTGCGGTCCCGGCCAGTCGAAGCCGACCGTGGCCGCGCGTTCCTGCAATTTCAACGCGCGACGCCATTCCGGCAATCCGCGTGCGATGCCCGCAAGCGCGCTGGAATCCTGATCTCGTTGCTTGTGCGCGCGTTCCTGCGCCTTCAGCGTTTCCCAGGCGCGCGATTGTTCTTCCGCGTTCGCATAACGCACATCGCCGAACACGTGCGGATGCCGGCGCGTGAGCTTGTCCGAGATCGCCGCGACCACATCGTCGAAATCGAAGTGCCTGGCTTCCTCGGCCATGCGGGCATGGAAGACCACCTGGAACAACAGGTCGCCCAGCTCATCGCGCAGATCGTCGTAGTCGCGCCGCTGGATCGCGTCGGCGACCTCGTAGGCTTCTTCGATCGTATACGGCGCGATGGAATCGAAATCCTGTTTTGCATCCCACGGGCAACCGCGTTCGCGGTCGCGCAGCCGCGCCATGATTTGCAGAAGCTCCTGGATATCAGCTCGCTTGTTCACAATGGTTTCCAGCCCCTCACCCCCCTTCGGGCACCCTCTCCCCGCGCGCGGGAAGGGAAGACAAGCGCGAAGCGCTTGGCAGGGTGAGGGGCATAATCAAGCTGCCTGCAAACGCCCCAACCAGTCGATTTTCGGATCGCCGATCGCCACGAACTCCGGATTGAGCAGCGACTCCTTGGTGTTGTACCGCAGTGGATTGCCTTCGATATCCAGCACGGTGCCGCCTGCCTCGTCGAGCACGCAATGCGCGGCGGCGGTGTCCCATTCCGAAGTGGGACCCAGGCGCAGATACAAATCGGCTTCGCCGCGCGCGATCAGGCAGAATTTCAGCGACGAACCCATCGACACCATCCGGTGTTCGCCCAGATTCGCCAGCATCGCGCCGGTGCGTTCCTGCGCGTGCGAGCGGCTGCCCGCCACCACGGGAATTTCCGGTGGCGTACGCGTTTCGATCGGTTGCGGCATCGCGCCCGGCGCCTTTTCCAGGAACGCGCCCTCGCCGCGCACGCCGAAATGCAGCTCGCCGGTGACCGGTGTCAGCACCACGCCGAGAATGGGTGCGTGCTCCTCGATCAGCGCGATGTTGACGGTGAATTCGCCATTGCGCTTGATGAACTCGCGCGTGCCGTCCAGCGGATCAACCAGCCAGTAACGCCTCCAGGCCGCGCGCTCGCTCCAGGGAATGCCCGCCGACTCTTCCGACAGCACCGGAATGTCCGGAGTGAGCGCGTGCAGTCCCTCGACGATCACGCGGTGGGAAGCCATGTCCGCGGCAGTCAGCGGCGAATCGTCCGCCTTGTTTTCGACGCCGAAGGTGCCGGCGTAGATCTCCAGGATCGCCGCGCCCGCTCGCCGCGCCAGTGCGCGGGTTTCCAGACCGATCCGTTCCAGAGTACTCATGCCGGTGCAAACCTCCCTTGCAGATATTCGCGGGCGATGAACAACGCGGCGATCGACCGGCCTTCGGTCACGTCCTCGCGCGCGATCAGCGTGTGCAATTCGGACAACTTCCAGGGCACCACTTCCAGCGGTTCGGGTTCATCGCCGGGCAGGCGTTCGGGATAGAGCTCCTGCGCCAGCACCACGTGCGCCATGTGCGTCATGTAGGCGGGCGACAATGAAAGCGTGGCGAGGATCTTCAGATGCCGCGCGCCGAAACCGACTTCTTCCTTCAGTTCGCGGTTGGCGCCCTGCTCGACGGTTTCGTCGCGATCGAGCCGTCCTTTCGGCAAACCGAGTTCGTACCGGTCGAGTCCGACGCCATATTCGCGCACCAGCAGTACGGTGTCGTCATCGCGCATCGGCACGATGATCACCGCCCCGAGACCTGATCCCGTCAGCCGTTCATAGGTGCGCCGCTCGCCGTTGGAGAACTCGAGATCCACTTCCTCGACGCGCAAGAAGCGGCTGTCGTGGACGCCGCGCTTGCCGTGGATGCGGGGCGGCGTGGACACGGTCAGTTCAATGCGCCGTGGCAGTGCTTGTATTTCTTGCCGGAACCACAAGGACAGAGTTCGTTGCGGCCGATCTTCGGACCTTCGCGCATGACCGGCGTGGCCGTCGCCGCGGCGGCGGCCTGCATGGCGGGCTGTGCAGCCGGATTCGCTTCGGCCGGAGGCGCGGCGAAACCGCTGGTTTCCGCATGCTGGAACTGCATCGCGCGCGCGGCGCGCGCGGCCATCTGCTGCTGCTGCGCTTCCATCGCGGCGACTTCTTCCTCGCTGCGGATACGCACGCGCGAAAGCGTCTGCACCAGCTCGGTCTTGATGCGCGCCAGCATGTCCTGGAACAGACGGAACGATTCGCGCTTGTATTCCTGCTTGGGCTGCACCTGCGCATAGGAACGTAGATAGATGCCTTGGCGCAGGTAATCCATGCTCGCGAGATGTTCCTTCCAGGCGTTGTCCAGCACGGAGAGCATCACGTGCTTCTCCAGCGCGCGCATCACTTCGGGACCGACCTGCCTTTCCTTCTCGGCGAACATCGCTTCGGCGGCATCGATCACGCGGCGATGGATCGCGGCGGCATCGGCTTCGTCCGACGTCTCGACCCAGTGCTGCAGGTCCACCTTCAGTCCGTAATCGGATTCCAGCGTGCGCTCCAGCTCCGCCAACTGCCATTGTTCGTCCACGCTGTCGCGCGGCACGTATTGCGCGGCGAGGTTCTCGAACACGTCGCTGCGGATGTCGGTAACGGTGTCGGCGACGGTGTCGGCTTCCAGCAATTCGCGGCGCTGCTCGTAGATCACCTTGCGCTGGTCGTTGGCGGTGTCGTCGAACTCCAAGAGGTTCTTGCGGATGTCGAAGTTGTGCTGCTCGACCTTGCGCTGCGCCTTCTCGATCTGCCGGCTGACCATGCGGTCTTCCAGCGCGTCCTCTTCCTTCATGCCGAATGCGCGCATCCAGCGGCCGACCCACTCGCCGGCGAAGATGCGCATCAGGTTGTCCTGCAGCGAGAGATAGAA
>DATFCO010000189.1:0-2176 GCA_035253005.1 Rhodanobacteraceae bacterium | reverse complement strand
GCGGATCCGGCGTGGCATCAGTTGGCTGTTTTACCGGGCGGTTTCCGCCGCTGCATTGATGCACGCGTGGCTGAGTGCGCCAGACGTCCTCGTGTTTTCCGTCGATGCCCTCGATCCCGCAACGGGCGAGAACCGCTGGATCGGCGGACTGCACCAGGCATTGAAACGGCAACGCATTCGCTTTCTCGAAGTTCTATGGAGCGCCGGCGGTGCGAGCGCTTTGCGGAATCTCCTCGTTCGGCGGCGCGTCTCGGTCTATGCGAATGCCATCGGCGCGTATCAGTCGATCGCGATGCCAAATCCAACCACGGATGAATCTCCAATTCAGCGCGACTCGACCACGGAATTCCTGACCCGGCTGGCAGAGGACGTACTGATACCTGCGGCAAAGGCCTCGGTAGAGCGCATCCGTCGCTACGAGCGGTTGTTGAGGTTCGTGAAACCCAGCGGCGTTTATTGCATGGACGATTGCGTCCATGCATTCGAGTTGGTCGCGGCATGCAAGCAACACAACATTCCGACGGTAGCGCTGCAGCACGGCCAGATCGGAAGGTACACCGTCGGCCTCATGGGCTACGGGTTTTCCGCTCGACGAAGTCACGGCTTCGACCGCTATTGCGCATGGAGCGGCTTCTTCGCGGAAGTCGTAAAAAAACACAGCGATTTCATTCCGCCGGAATCCGTGATGGCCGCTGGAATTTCGCACCCAGCGGTGCAGTGCTCAAATCGCCCAAGCAGCATCGGCGCCGAAAAATCCTGGGCAAAAGTATCTGTACTTTTCCTGGGCGAGCAGTATTCGCCGATCGAACAGAGGACTGAGGTCCATCCTTATGTGTCGTCGCTTTGCGAAAGCAACGCAATCGAACTGCTTTTCAAGCCGCATCCCTTGCAGGGTGAATTACCGTTCCCGATGGAGCCTACCGCGGAGCACTCTCGCATCCGCGTGATCGACGAACCACTCGAGGCCGCATTGAACCAGGCCGATGTGGTGGTGGCATCCTTTACCAGCGCTATCTTCGAGGCGATTCTTCACCGGAAGCCGGTGATCTTGTTTTCGACCACAAGTCGTGACGATCCTCATGGATTGGCGAAATCCGGACTCGCAACGAAAGTCCGATCACCCGCTTCCGTCGAAGGGGCAGTGCTTTGCGCGGCTCGCACCGATTCGGACGAACTCGCGAGGCGCAAGAATCGCGTTTGGGGGAACGACGTCCGCGATGGCGGCGAAGTCGCCGTCCTGGAAATGCAGAAGTTGATGCGATCGCCGCTGCCGCAAATGGTGGCCGGAACGTGAATCGCGCAGCATCTTCGAAAGGCATGCCCGACCCGGACCCACGTCCATGCCACCCAAACCCGACTTCTTCATTGCAGGTGGCATGAAATGCGGCACGACGGCACTGGCGCAGTACCTGGGCGCGCATCCGTCCGTCTTCATACCCCGGATCAAGGAAACCAATTTCTTCTGCTCCGATCTCAGGACCGAAGGGGATGTGAGCACGCTCGCGGAGTACCAAGGGCTGTATGCCTCCGTGCCGGCGCAGCGGCTTTGCGGCGATGCCTCTGCCCGATATCTGTATTCGAGCGTCGCGATCGAGCGGCTCATGCAGCACAACCCGCGGGCGAAAGTCATCGCGTTGCTGCGCTATCCGGTCGATGCCGCGTATTCGCTGTATGTGGCACGTTGGATGCGCGGCCACGAGAGCGCCGAGGATTTCGAACAGGCGTGGCGGCTGCAGTCGGCTCGGCTGGCGGGCTCGCATATGCCGCCTCGCTGGCCCGATGCGATGACGCTCCAGTACGGCGCCATGTATCGCTATGCGGAGCAGGTGCGACGGGTACTCGAACTGGTGCCAGAACCGCAACGGTTGTTCATCGTGTACGAAGAATTCTTCGCCGATCCGGCTGCCAACTACCCGCGGGTGCTCGAATTCCTCGGGTTGCCCGATGCGGGTCAAGTCGAATTCCCGATCGTGAACGCCGCCGTGGGGTCGCGCTACCGCCGGCTCGACTCCCTGCTGCGCCATCCGCCTGCGTGGCTTGTCGCGCTATATCGTCCGCTGCGTCCGCTGTTGCGTGCTGCTGGAGTTTCCCCGGCGAATGCCTTGAGATCGTTGAACCTGGCGCCTCGGCCGAAACCTCCGCTGCGCACGGAATTCCGTGCGGAACTCGACCGGTT
>DATFCO010000188.1:0-11661 GCA_035253005.1 Rhodanobacteraceae bacterium | reverse complement strand
CGCGCGGGCATCGAAACCTGCTCATGCACAAGAAACTGGACGCGGTCGGCACCGAAAGCGAATGACGCATATCCGTCTCGCACGAATCGCCGACGCCGAAGCGATCGCCGCCGCGGAAGCGGAAACCGCGCGGACGCCCGGGCTGCTGGTCGGCCGGCCCGGCGAGATTCCGCTGATTACCTATCGCGAGAAGATCGCCAAGCTCGAGCGGCACGGCCGCTACATCGTCGCCGAAGACGATGCGGTGATCGGCCATGCGTTCCTCGATCCCATGCCGATGCGCGCGAACGCACACGTTTTCCAGTTGACGATCGTTGCCCATCCGGGCCATACGAATCGTGGCGTGGGCGAGATGATGCTGCGCGATCTGCTGGAGTGGGCGGCGCGCGACCCGCGCGTGGGCAAGATCGAATTGAACGTGCGCGCCGGCAACGATCGCGCGCAACGCCTGTACAGGCGGCTCGGCTTCGTGGAGGAAGCGCGCTTCCGCAAACGCGTGCATCGCACCGATGGCCAGTACGAGGACGACATCGGCATGGCGTGGTTCCCTGCATCGACGGCCGATTGACAGTCCGGATGGGGGCGCGCGACCATCCGCGCAGCTCGCACCGCCGGTCTTTGGAGAGGAGGTTCAGATGTTCGACTCGACCAAAGGGCTACTCGTACTGGCCGCAGCGTCGGCCGTTATCGCCGGGCTGTTATATGAGTGGTGGGGACGGCTGGTCGCCGGCACATTCGCGGCGTGCTTTGAAGCAAGTCCGGGAGTAGACTGCCGCCATGCCGCACAGCTTCATGCGGCGGCATTGTTCGCTCTCGTTGCGTTGGTCCTGTTGTTGGTGGCTGCGGTCCGCGCAGCAAACACCATGCGCTGACACGCTGCCCGGCAAATCATTCGGTGTCGGATCTGAGCGATGGGTTCCGGCGGTCCATCAAGCTGTGCCCGCTGCGGTGGCGTGATCCCGCGGGACGCCGCCTTTTGTCCCAAGTGCGGGGCCGCTCTTGCGGCTGCGAACGGGGCCGATGCGACCGCTCAACAGGCCTCCGCAGCGAAAACTCCGGGCCCCACAACGCCGCCGCAACTACAACACCTTTCGGGACGCAAGATTCTCGTCGCGGTGGTCAAGACCCTCGCGTCGGTGCTGTTGACCATCCTTATCGGCAAGCTGCTGGAGTACATCTTTCCGGGACTGGTGCACCTCTATCGCGCCGCAGACGCTTTCGTCGCTGATGGTGTCAGGAACGGGCAACCGTTCCACTTTTATGCGGAGTACTTCCGTCATGTGCGCGATCTCGCTTTCTCGACACCGAACCCAAACCTCGGCACTTTGCTGGGCGCGGTATTCCTCGGTTTCTTCGGCGCGATCGGTCAGATTCTGCACGAGGGTGTCGCGCCCACGCTCACGATGCTGATCGTCCTCGTCGTGGGCATCAGCGCGACTTACGACCGCAAGAACGAGCATCCCGTTCTCGTCGCGATCATCGTGGGACCGCTGGCCGGAGGTTGCGTGCTGTATGTCTTCGAGTTGATCCTGTTCGGCTTCTTCAAGATCTTCGGCGAAGGTGCGAGATTGCTCGCCATCATTGGCGCCACCGTCCCGATCGCGAAAACGGCGGTGGTGGTGTGGCTTGATTCGCGTAGGGACAAATTTGCAGAAAGCGTTGTGGAGCAGATGTCGCGGAAAGGTGGTCCGCATACCTGAGCGCATTTGCCGGCGGTCCGGAACTTGACAAAGCCGGCAGCGCGCAGCGGAGAGCGGATGACGGGCGAGGTGCAATCGATCCACAAGGGAAACCGAATCATGATCACCGGCGCGCACACGATTCTCTACAGCAAGAATGCCGAAGCCGACCGCGCGTTCCTGCGCGACGTGTTGAAGTTCACGCACGTGGACGTCGGCCACGGCTGGCTGATCTTCGGACTGCCGCCGTCGGAAATCGCCGTGCATCCGTCCGATGAGAACGATGTGCAGGAGTTCTATCTGATGTGCGACGACATCCGCGCGTTCGTCGAGGAAATGCAACGTCATGGGATCGCGTGCGGAGAACTCAGCGATCAGCGCTGGGGCATCCTGACGCACATCACATTGCCCGGCGGCGGCAGGCTGGGCGTGTATCAGCCGAAACATTCACGCCCGGCACAGGACTCGGGCTTCACGCCTGCGGAATCGTGAGCGTCACGCGCAGGCCGCCGTCTTCGCGGTTGGCGAGCGCGATACGGCCGCCGTGCGCTTCGACGATCTCGCGCGCCAGCGCCAGACCCAATCCGCTGCCGCTGCGCTTGGTGGAATAGAACGGCAGCAGCGCGTTCTCCAGGACTGTCTTGCTCATGCCGCTGCCGCGGTCGCGCACTTCGATGCGCAGTTGCGTGCCCGTGCGCTGCATTTCCAGTTCGACTTCGTCTTCCGCGCTGCCGGCTTCGTGCGCGTTCTTCAGCAGGTTCAGCAGCACGTGTTCCATTTGCCCCGGATCGAAACTGCCCTGCGGCGGCGGTGTGCCGATCACGCGGAAACGCACGTGCAGCGCGAGCTGCGCCAGGAATTCCGGCAGATCGATCGGCTGGGGACGCGGTGCCGGCAGTTTGGCGAACTCCGCGTAGCCGGCGATGAAACCGTGCAGATGGCGCGCGCGTTCGCCGATGGTGGCGAGCACCGCGAGCAGGCGCTGGCGTTCGTCGCGCCGCACCAGTTCCGCGCCCGAATGCGCGAGCGAAGTGATCGGCGCCAGCGAATTGTTCAGTTCGTGGCTGATGGTGCGTATCACCTTTTTCCAGGTCGCCACTTCCTGGCGCGACAACTCGCGCGTCATGCGGCGTACCAAAAAAAGCCGATGCGGACTGCCGTACAAGCGGAAGCCGCGCTGCGCGAGATGGAAGATCTCTTCGTTGCCGTCCAACTCCACTCCGAACAGTCGGTCGCCTTCGCTGGCGAAGGCTTCGCACAATGGCGCCGGCGCTTCGTCCAGTAGTTCGTGCAGATCCAGTCCGTTGGGATTGCGGCCTTCGTTGAACAGGTGCCGCGCGGCGATGTTGGCGTACACCACGTGCCCTGCCGAATCGGTCAGCAGCAGCGCGACTGGCGTGTTCTGCACCACCGTGTCCAGCAGCAGTTCGCGCTGCGTCAGGTTGTGGCGCTGTTCGCGCAAGGTGGAACCCAGTGCGTTGTGCATCTTGACCAGGGCGCCGAGTTCGTCGCGTCGCGTGTTCGCGATCGAGATCGAAAAATCGCCGTCGCGGTAACTGGCGATCGCGCCTTCCAGCGAGCGCAGCAACTTGCGCAGCGGCGAAATCGTCTGGTGCGCCAGCCATGCGCACAACGGCAGCAGCACGATCAGGGCCAGGGCAACACCGTTGCGCGGATCGCGTAGCCACTCGGTTTCGAATTCCGCGCCGAACTCCGCTGTCGCCCAGTGAAGAAAAGAAGGCAGCGGCCACGCGGTGATAGCGAGATAGATCAGCAGCGCGCCGACGGCGATCGCGCCGAGCAGGATCGTGAGCCGGCCTTCGAGCGAAAAGAGACGCATGGGCGTAAGTCGTGAGTTGTCAGTTGTGAGTAGTAGAAGCCGGAAATTGGATATTTGGAAGCGTCGCCGGCGATCCACTACTCACCACTCACTACTCACTACTCACGCTCCTGTCGGAATTCCGTACCGCTCCATTCGTCGATACAACGCCTGCCGCGAAAGCCCCAGCGCCTGCGCGGCGCGGCTGATCACGCCGTTGGCGTTGCGCAGCGCGGTTTCCACCGCGGTCTGCGAAGGCTCGTCGAGATTGCGCGCCGCGGCGGTCGCGGAGTGCTGCGGCAGGTTCAATTGCGTGGGGCTGATCGTGCCGCCCTCGCCTGCCAGCAGCGCAGCGCGTTCGATCGCGTTCTTCAATTCGCGCACGTTGCCCGGCCACGAATACGCCAGCAGCGACTCGCGCGCGGCGTCGTTCAACTGCGCGCGGCCGGCGATAAAGTGCTCGGCCAGCGGCAGGATGTCGTCCTGCCGATCGGCAAGCGGCGGCACGTCGATCTCGATCACGTTCAAGCGGTAGTACAGATCCTCTCGGAACGTACCGGCGCGGATCATCGACTTGAGATCCGCATTGGTCGCGCTGATCACGCGCACCTTGACCTTGCGCGTGCGCCCCGAACCCAAGCGTTCGAATTCGCCGCTTTCCAGCACACGCAGCAATTTCACTTGTCCCGGCAACGGCAGCGTGCCGATTTCATCGAGGAACAGCGTGCCGCCGTCGGCCAGTTCGAAACGGCCTTCGCGCGCACGCGTGGCGCCGGTGTAGGCACCGGCTTCCGCGCCGAACAGTTCCGCTTCGACCAGTTCCGATGGCAACGCGCCGCAATTCACCGCGACGAAGGCCTTGTCGCGCACCGCTGAATTGAAGTGCACGATCTGCGCGATCCCGTCCTTGCCCGCACCGTTGGGGCCGGTGATCAGCACCGGCACGTCGGCACGGCCGACGCGGCAAGCCAGTTCCACCGCGCGGCTCATCGGTTCGGACGCGAAGATCAATCCGCGCAGATCGTATTGCGCGGCCAGTTCCTCGCGCCGGCGCGTGCGTTCCGCGCGCGCATGCGCGGCGGCACGCGAAGCTTCGGAAAGCTCCAGCATGTTCTCGACGGTCGTCAGCAGCTTGTTGTCATCCCACGGCTTGGCCAGATAATCCGCCGCGCCCGCCTTCACCAGCTCCACCGCACTTTCCAGGTGCGTCCACGCGGTCAGCAGGATCACCGGCAGATCGGCGTAGCGCTTGCGGATCGCGCGGAAAAGATCCGCGCCTTCCTCGCCCGACGTGGTGTCGGCGCTGAAGTTCATGTCCTGGATCACCACGTCCACGCGCTCGCGCGACAGCCGGCTCAAGCCTTCTTCCGGCGTGCGCGCGACCAGCGGGCGGATCTCGTGCAGCGACAGCAGCAGCGACAGCGCCTCGCCCACCGTCGGGTTGTCATCGATGATCAGGACCGTACGCATCGACTTGGCATGCATGCGGACATGGATGCATCCCCGCGGAAAAGGGTTGCAATCATACCGTCCGCGTCGCCACCACCGGCGGCACGGCCGCCGCGCGCAGCGCCGGGTGCAGCACGGCGAGCTGTCCCAGCGTCCACAGCGCGACCGCGCCGACCGGCAGATAGAAGAGCGAAAGATGCGGCAGTTCGTAGAACTTCATCAACGTGAGATTGATCGCTACCGCCAGCACGATGCCCGGCACGATGCCGAAAGTCACGATCAGGAAATTCTCGGTCTGGAAGTAATGCAGGATGTCGCCGCGTGTCGCGCCCAATGCGCGCCGCACGCCGATGGTGCGCGTGCGCTGCTGCACCCAGAAACTCGCCAGTCCCGTGATGCCAAGCGCGGTGACGAACAGCAGTCCGACCGCGGACGCGATCAGCAGGCCGATCATCGTGGTGTCGCGCCGGAAATACTTCGCGCGGATTTGCGTGTAGGTTCGCCCGCCATCTTTGGAAATGATGCGATTGGGATTGATCGAGATCAGCGCCCCGGCTGCTGCTCTCAACACGCGCCCGCGGTCCTGCGGCGCACTGCGCAACACGTAGGTGACCGAATTGTCGCTGGGCAGTTGCGGCCAGATCATGCTGTCGTAGTCCACCGCCGGTTCGCGCAGGCGCGGGCGCAGCAGTGTGTCCACGACGCCGATCACGCGCATCGTGCTCGGCCCAACGTACAGGGTCTGGCCCAGCGCTGGTTTGCCCGGATACAGACGTCGCGCCAATGCGCGGCTGATGATCGCGACCGCCGGCTTGCCGGTCGCGACGTATTCGTCACGATGGAAATCGCGCCCGGCCACGAGTCGCAGACCGAGCGTGGCAATCAGTCCCGGGGTGCCGTCATAGACGCTCGCGTCGAGACAACCGGTTCCGTCCGTGGACATGATCTGCATCGCGCGCTCCAGCGCCTGCCGGTCGGGGCAAGTGCCGGTCGAATACTCGTTGCTGTTAAGAGGCAACGAATAACTCACAGCCACGGCCGAGGTCACTCCCGGGATCGTCCGCAGCGCGGCCAGATCGGTCTGGTGCCGTGCCTGCGGATTGTCATCCTTGCCGATGCCGGTGCTGGAGATGGCGGACAGCTCGTCTTCCGCGATGCCGGTGGGAACGGTGACCCGCTGCACGCGGTTGACGATCAGGAACGCCACGTTGCAGACGATGGCGCACGTGAACGCTACCTGCAGCGCCAGCAACAATGTGGTCAGCCGGTGGTGGCGCAGCGTGGCGAGGATGGGTCGAAGCTGCACGGTTTTCCCCTAAAGTGTTTTCAATTGCAGCGAGGGCGCCACGCTGCACGCCCGCCACGCCGGCAACAACCCGGCCAGTACGCTCGCGACGATCGCCATCGCGAAGGTGCAGAACAACATCGCCGGATCCATTTTCGCGAGATGCGCGTAATCGTCGGGACGCTGACGCACGCTCCACAAACCGAGTTCCGCGATCAGCAGTCCGAGCACGCCGCCGGCGATTCCGATCAGGGCCGACTCGACGCCGAATTGCACGAAGACATCGCGCCTGCGCGCACCCATCGCGCGGCGCACGCTGATCTCGCCGCTGCGGCGCAGGAATTTCGCCAGCAGCAACGCGACGATGTTGAGCATGCACACGAACAGGAAACCCAGCGCCAGCCATAGTTGCAGGCGCACGTCGTCGGGCACCAGGTTCTGATGCTGCAACCAGCCCATCAAGCTATACAGCTTGGCGTTGGTCGGCGGGCGCTGGAAACGGCCCAGCGCCTTCTGCTGCGCGGAATAATCGACCAGGAATTGACGATAGGCAGCGGCCTGTGCCGGCGTGTCCAGTTGTACCCAGAATTGCAGCCAGGTGACGCTCGCGCTGTGCAGGTCATCGCTTTGCGAAGACCAGCCCGAAATGTTGCCATTGATGTCGAGCTTCTGATTCAGCGCGGTGGAGAGCGGCAGGAAAAACTGGTCCGCATCGCCGTAGCGATTGGCCGAAGCATCCACATAGAACATCGGCGACGGTTGCCAATCGGCGACCACGCCGATCACGCGATAGTCGTGATCGCCCAGCCTCACCGATTGGCCGACCGCATTGGCGCTGCCGAAAAGTTTGCGCGCGAAAGTCCGCGCGAGCACCACGACTTGCGCGCCCGCGTTGTCTTCCGCGGCCGTCCAGCCACTACCCTGCTCGAACGGAATGCCGAACAGCGCGAAGAGATCCGCCGTGGTGTAACGGCCGTCCACGTAGAACGGCCGCAGACGCGTGGCGGAGTCGGGCCATACCAGCAGCGATCCGCCCGCCATCGCCGCCTGCCGGGATGCGCGGTGCGCTTGCAGCAGCGCCATCGCATCCGGCCAGGTCAGATTGGCATTGGGGTCGCCCGCGAGATCGATGCCCTTGTAATTCAACGGCAAGGGATCGAGGTGCGGCGTGTACAAGTGCGCGCTGCGGCCCGGCAGCGGATCGTCCGTCATCACGTGCAGCACCGTGAGCATCGTCATGCTCGCGCCGATGCCGAGACCGATCGCCAGCACCATCAGCGCGGTCAGCACCGGTGTGCGCTTCAGACTCCGCAGCGCGAGATCGAAATAGTAAGCAAGCATTGATCAGCGGCTTCCCGACTTTTGAAACGCCATTCCACCCACTTTCCCGAGGAGGACTTCGAAGCTCACACCGTCCTTGTCGCTTCCACCGGCGATACGCGCGAGGCGCGCAGGGCCGGCGCGAACGCGGCGCCCTGCCCCAGCGCCAGCAGCACGATCACGCCCGCCAGCATGTAGAACAGCGGCAAACGCGACATCTCCACGTGCGCGATCATCCAGAGATTGATCGCCACCGCGAGCACGATGCCGAGCAGCGCGCCGCCCGCCGCGATCAGCAGATTCTCGGTCAGGAAATAACCGAGAATGTCGCGGCGCGTGGCGCCCAGCGCGCGGCGGATGCCGATCTGCTTGCGCCGTTGCGCCACCCAGAAACTGGTGAGCCCGACGATGCCCGCGCCGGTGATCACCAGCAGCACCGCGCAGATGATGCCCATCAGGATCGCCATGCCGCGGTCGCTGTCGTAGGCGCGATGGCGGATCTGCGCGAAGCTCAGCACGCCGTCTTCGGGATCGATGATGCGCATGCGGCTCTGCGCGAGCAGCGCCTTCGGCGCGTCGCGCATCGCCTGGGCCAACTGTCCCGGCTTGGCGCGCACGATGTAATAGGTGCCGCTCTGCGAGTCGAGACGCCGCGGCCACAACATGTCCTGGTACACGTAGTCTTTCGACCAGGTATCGACTTCCTGCCGTTGCAGACGGTCGACGATGCCGATGATGGTGACGGGCGAGGTGTTCATCGTGTAGAACGATTTGCCCAATGCCGAACCGTCCGGATACAGCTTGTCCGCCAGCGCCTTGCTCACGATGGCCACCGGCGGCGACTTGGATTCCTTTTCGCCCATCGGCAGGACTTCGTCGGGCCGGAAATCGCGTCCGGCGATCAATTTCACACCCAGCGTGTCGATCAGGTGTTCGTCGCTGATATACACCGACGCGTCGGTGGTTTTTTCCACCTGCTCGGGCGTCATGGTGATGAAATCGTCCCAACCGCCTCCGCGCAGCGGATAGGAATTCGACGGCGCCGCGTCGCGCACCGAAGGCAGTTGCCGCAGCGCGGCGAGATCGGTCTTGATCTGCGCGTCGACCTGGATTTCGGAGGGCTGGCCCGCCCATTCGCTGTCGATCACGAACAGGTTGGCTTCGTCGATGCCGGTGGGCTCGGACAGGTGCGCCAGCCGCTGATGGATGATGAAAAGCGCGTTGCACACGATCGCCAGCGTCAGCGCGATCTGCAGCGCGATCAATACGGTGCCGGCCTTGTGACGGCGCAACGCGGCGAGTATGGGCTGGATGTGCATGGTTGGTTCCAAGTCGATCCTATGAACCCGATTTTGATCCCGATGAAACGTGCGGACGTGGATGGCCGCTTTTTCGCGCAGAAATGCGCATTAGTTGGTCTTCAGGTGCCAGGCCGGCTGCACCTGCGCCGCGCGCCACGTCGGATAGAACGCCGCCGCCACCGTCGCGACGATGGCCACCGCGAGGGTGAGCGCAACCAGGCTCGGATCCACGTGCGCCAAGCGCGCGATCTGCGGCTTGAACAACAGGCCAACGCCGGAGATGCCGGCGGCCGTCAAAAGCAACCCCAATACGCCTCCCAGCAAACCGACCGTCGCGGCTTCCATCAGGAACTGCATGTAGATCTCGCGCCGCGATGCGCCCAATGCGCGGCGCACGCCGATCTCGCCCGCGCGGCGCATGAATTTCGCCAGCAGCAAACCGACGGTGTTGACCAGACAGATCACCAGAAAGCCGAGCGACACCACAAACGAGATGCGGCTTTCAGGCGGCACCACTTGGCGGTATTCGAGCCATTGCGTCACATCGCGCAGGCGCACGTTGGGCGCCCAGCCGAAACGGCCCGCGTGTTGCTGATCCGCCGAGTAGGCCTCGAGGAAATTGCGGTAACGCGCGACTTCGGCCGCCGTGTCCAGTTCCACCCACGGATCGATCCAGACGCAGTTGCTGTGCAGGTAGGCGTCCCAGCCGGTGATCGCCAGTTTTCCGCGGCAACTGTTGTTGCCGTCGGTGCCGATCTGCAGGTCGAGTGCGCGGGTGAACGGGATGTAGAAATCCACGGGATCGCCGAACCCGCTGCTGCCGAACAACTCGTAGAAGCGCGGCACGGGATTCCAGTGGCGCATCACGCCTACGACGCGGTAATCGTGTCCGCCGATGTCGATCTCGCGGCCCACGCTGTTGGTTCCGCCGAACTGCTTGCGGTTGAACTCTTCACTCAGCACCACGACCGCGGCGCGGCTGTCGTCCTGCGCGGAGTCCCAGGCATTGCCGTAAAGGAACGGCACATCGAACATCGGAAAGAAATCGCCGTAGACGGCATAGCCGCTGCCCTTGATCGGCAGGCTCTCGCTTCCATTCGGGAGTACCGACAGACTCACCGGGTACAACAAGGTCTGCCGTTTCGCCGCGTGCGCGCGCATCAGCGCCATCGCGTCCACGTAGTTCAAGGCGTTCGGCGGCTCGCCCTGTAGGTTCTGTTGCGGGCCCCAACTGTCGATCTGCGGCGTGAACAACTGCGAGGACTTGTCGGGGATCGGATTGTTCGAAACAGCGCGGAACACCGAATACGTGATCATCGACGCAGCCACGCCGAAAGCGATCGCGACCACCATCAGGGCGGTGAGCACCGGATTGCGTTTCAGGCTGCGCAGCGCGAGATTGAAGTAATAGGCGAACATGGTTCACACCGTCCGTGTCGCCACCACCGGCGGCACGGCCGCGGCGCGCAGCGCCGGGTGCAGCACCGCCAGTTGTCCCAGCGCCCACAGCGCCACCGCGCCGACCGGCAGGTAGAGCAACGGCAGCCGCGGCAACTCATAGAACTTCATCAGCGTGAGATTGATCGCGAGCGCCATCACGATGCCCGGCACGATGCCGAAGGTGACGATCAGGAAATTCTCGGTCTGGAAGTAATGCAGGATGTCGACGCGTCTTGCGCCCAGCGCGCGGCGGATACCGATCTGCTTGTGGCGCTGCGCCACCCAGAAACTCGCAAGCCCGACGATACCGAGCGAAGTCACCAGCAGCAGCGCCGCGATCACGCCGACCATCAAGCCGGCCATCGCGCGGTCGTTCCGGAAGAACCGGTTGCGCAATTCGCCGAGCGTGTGGCTGTTGTCGAGATCCAGCACGGCGTCCGGCGCGATCTTGGCGACCGCGAGCTTCGCGTCGCGCATTACCCGCGTCAGATTTCCCGGATCGGCACGTAACAGATACGAGCCAGAGAGCAATCCACCCGGCTGTGCCGGCACGAACACCGTCCACTCCGCGCCGTTGCGCCCGGTTTCGTTGTATTGCGAAACCGCGAGATGGGCGAGCACGCCGATCACGCGGAAATGGAACTTGCCGGACCAGAATTCCTTGCCGAGCGGATTTTCGTCCGGCCACAACTTGTCCGCAAGCGCGCGGGCGATCAGGACGCGCGAATCGGGCGGCGCATAGCCCTGCAGCGGCTGGTAGTCGTCCGCATCCGGCACATGACCCGCCACCACTTGCAATCCGAGCGCCTTGATCGTGCCCGGATCGCCTTCGTAAAACTGCACCACCGCCACCGCCGCGCGCTTTGGGGTCTGTTCCAGCCTGATGCCGGAGACGCCGTTCTGCGTTCCGAACGGAACCGAGCTGATCACATGCACCGATTGCACGCCCGGGATCGCGCCCAGACCCGCGAGCATGCGTGCGTTGAGATCCGTGCTTTCATTCGCGTCGAACCCTGTGACGCTGACGATGCCGAGCGAGTTCTCGTCCACGCCGCTGTCGATGCGCATGGCTGACAGCCGGTCGGCGATCATCGAGCAGGCGTTGCACAGCACCGCGCAAGCCAGCGCGACCTCGAGCGCGATCAACAGCGTCGCGAGACGATGTTTGCGCAATGCGGCGAGGATGGGTTGGATTTGCATATCAATGTTTCTCGATTCGGCTTCTTGTAGGAGCGTGCCTGCTTGCGACTTGGCTTCGTTCAATCTCTCGACGAGCAGCCATCCATGGCGCGAGCGCCGGCCCGACCTTCCGTAGACGGTCGCTCGACCGGGCACGCGATGCGATTCAACGCATCGCGTGCCCGGTCT
>DATFCO010000187.1:0-2396 GCA_035253005.1 Rhodanobacteraceae bacterium | reverse complement strand
GCGATGGCGGCCATTCTGGGCGGCGACGATGCGCAGATCGCACGCGTGTGCGACGAGGTTTGCGGTGGCGAAGTGGTCGCGCCCGCCAACTACAACTCGCCCGGACAACTGGTGATCGCCGGTCACGCCGCCGCTGTCGATCGCGCGACCGCGAAACTGTCGGAACTCGGCGTGCGCAAGGCGGTGAAGCTTGCGGTGTCGGTGCCTTCGCATACGATCCTGATGCGCGATGCGGCGCAACGCTTGGGCGAACGCATGGCGCAGATCGAATGGAAGGTGCCGCAGATTCCGGTGGTGCAGAACGCCGACGCGCGCGCGCATTCGAGCGTCGAATACGTTCGCGCCGCGCTGGAGCGCCAGCTCTACATGCCGGTGCGCTGGAGCGAGTGCGTGCAACGGCTGGCCGCAAACGGCGCGACGAAGCTGTTCGAATGCGGCCCCGGCAAGGTGCTGGCCGGTTTGACCAAGCGCATCGACAGGGCGCTGGAAGCGCGCGCGCTGGGCAGCGAGCCGGAGCTGCAAGCCGCGTTGCAGGAAAGCCGCGGCTGAACGCCCCGCGCCATCTCCTTTTTTCTTGATTGGTGACCGCGTGCTTGACACGCGATTCCGTTGGTGTATTATTCAACCATAAGGTTGAATGTTTATCTCGCCATGTCCAGCCTCGATCTCGCCTTCGCGGCGCTTTCCGATCCCACCCGCCGCCGTATCGTGCAGCGGCTGACGCGCGGAGAAATCCGCGTCACCGATCTGGCGCAGCCGTTCGCGATGTCGCTCAACGCGGTGTCCAAGCACGTGAAGATGCTGGAACGCGCGGGTCTAGTGCGGCGCACGCGTGTGGGCCGTGAGCACTACCTGCGCCTGCGCGCGCAGCCACTGCGTCAGGTGCAGGACTGGGTTTCGCAATACGAACGTTTCTGGAACCAGCGCCTTGATGCGCTGGGCGAATTCCTCTATCAGCAGAAGGAGACAGACGATGAAAGGGCGTAACGAAAACGCGATGGGCCCGTTCAAGATCAGCCTGCCGCGCACCTACGACGCGTCGCCGGAGCGCGTGTTCCGTGCGTGGACCGATGCGGAGAGCGCAAAAGTGTGGCTCGCGATGGGCGGCGACGCCAGCATCGATCCGCGCCCCGACGGACTGTTCTATCTGGGCATGGCGTGGAACGGCGGGATCATGCCGCATTACGGCCGCTATCTGCGCGTGGAAGCGCCACGCCTGCTGGAGTTCACCTGGGTGAGCGAAACGACGCGCGGCAAGGAAACGGTGGTCACGATCGAATTGACCGCACGCGGCAAGCAGACCGAATTGCGTCTGACGCAGGAAGGTTTGCCGGACGAGGAGTCGGCCACCAAGCACACGGGCGGCTGGACGCATTTCCTCGATACGCTGGTCGAGCGCCTGCTTGCTTGAAAAAGTGCGGATAACGGAGCTCTTGGCCATGGATGGCAGCTTTTCGTCCGCTTTTTGATTTCGCGATCGGGGACGATCGCAAGGAGAACCTCATGTGTCCGATCTGCATTAGCGCCGCGGCGCTCGCAACGATGGCTGGTCCCGGTTCCGCCGGCGGACTGGCTGCATTCGTTGCCGTAAAGCTGCACATAAAGCGGCACAAGGACGATGGCATTTTGCCGAACGCGCCCAAATCCGCTCCGCAAACTCGAAATCCGGGAGATGGACAATGAAATCCGCAACGAAAACGCCGAAACACAAGATCGCTTCGCGCAACGAATGGCTGAAGGCGCGTCTGGCGCTGCTGGAAAAGGAAAAGGAACTGACGCGCCGCAGCGACAAGCTGGCGCGGCAGCGGCAAGAACTGCCTTGGGTGCGGATCGACAAGCAATACCGTTTCGATACCGATGACGGCGGCGCCTCGCTGGCCGACTTGTTCAAGGGCCGTTCGCAATTGCTGATCTATCACCTGATGTTCGGACCCGATTACACCGCGCCGTGTCCGTCGTGCTCGGCGATCGCGGACGGATTCAACGGGTTCGCCGTGCATCTCGCCCATCACGACGTCACGTTGATGGCCGTGTCGCGTGCGCCGCTTGCGAAGCTCCAGGCCTGCAAGCGTCGCATGGGTTGGACGTTCCCCTGGGCTTCCTCTTACGGCTCCGATTTCAATTTCGATTTCGCGGCCGGCATCACCGAGGAGCAGCAGCGCGAAGGCGGTGCGGAGTACAACTACCGGTGCGAACCCGGCATGCCGCCGGATACGAAAACGCCGGAAGGTCCGAGCACGCGCTTCGGCGGCGAGCACCCGGTCACGCAATTCGCAAAGATGTGCGGCACCGATCCGTTCACCTATATCCGCGAGCGGCCCGGCATGAGTGCGTTCGTGTTGGACGACGGCGTTGTGTACCACACGTATTCGACCTATGCGCGCGGGCTGGACGTG
>DATFCO010000186.1:0-8252 GCA_035253005.1 Rhodanobacteraceae bacterium | reverse complement strand
CCATCGGCATGTCCTGGATGGACATGCTGCCCGACACGTCCACCGCCAGCATCAACGCACGTCCGCTGCGGGTGAGGGATTCCGGCGGCGCCATCTGCTGCGGTCGCGCCGCGGCGGCGACCGCGAAAATCCAGGCCAGCGCCGCGATCCACATCCGCCAGCGCCGCCCGCCCGCCCCCATGCGCGCGACGTTGTCCAGAACAACGCGATGCGGCAGATGCAACGCCGCGCTCGGCGCCGTGGGCGGCAGCAACCGCCGCATCAGCCACGGCAGCGGCAACAACAGGAACATCCAGGGCCAGGCAAAATGGGTCATGACGGATCGCGTGCCATGCCCGCGCGCGGACGCAATGCGCGTTCGCACCATTGGCGTGTCGCCTCGATCAATGCAGCGGCATCGAACGATGCGTGCGGACGATAGGGCGCATCGATCAAGGCTTCGACCTGTTCGTTCGTGAAAGCCGCTTGCGCGCGCGTCGAGAGAAATTCGCGCCACGCGGATTCGCCGTTGGCCACCACGTCCGGTTGCAGCAGCAGGGCGATGCGGCGCAGCAGACGCGAAAGTCCCGCCGCCAGCGCGACGTCGTCGCCATCCCGCGCGTGCCGCGTGCCCAACGTCGCCAATTCGTTCCGCGCCGCACGGCGCAATGCTCGCGCATTTCGACCGCGCAGCCAGATGAAAACCGCTGCGATCAACGCGAACAATACCGCTGCGGCGAGCAACCACCAACCGATCGCCGGCGGCCACCAGGACACCTGCGGCAGATGGATGTCACGCAATTGCGGGCCCGCGGAATTCATCGCAGTGCCTTGCGCGGATCGAGTAGCGCGGAAACCGCGGGCAGCGGATCGTCGCCGCCCGCGATGCGGCGCCAGCGCACGCCGGCCGCATCGCAGGCTTCGATCAGTGCACGTTGCCCCGCCGACAGCGCATCGCGGAAGCGCAGCCTCGCGGCGGCCGCCAGCAAATCCACTTGCGCGCGCCCTTGCGGAGTTTCGAACGCGTAGCTTCCCGGCGGGGGCGCGTGCAATTCCAGCGCGTCGGCGACGATCAACACCCGTACTTCGGCGCGTCCGGCGAGACGCGTCAGCGCCGCGCGCGCATCCGCATCAGTGCACGCTCCGTCCGACAGCAGCAGCGCCCGGCTCCCCGGCAGCGCGAGCCGCCGCGCACGCGCCAGTGCTTCGGAGAGCGGTTCGGTCTGTTCGGCTGCGCGCGCATCCCAGCGCGCCAACGCGCCGAGCACGGCCAGCACGCCGCGCGTACCGCCGTGCGGCGTGACCGCATCGCGCAGTGGGCCGAATGCCAGCGCGCCGATGCGATCGCCCACCCGCGCAGCGCTCCACGCCGCCAGCGCCGCAGCGCGCGCTGCCTGCACCGACTTGAAGCGCGCGCGCGTACCGAAGCGCATCGATGCGTGCGTGTCGACCAGCAACAGCAGGCTGCGTTCGCGCTCCTCGCGAAACAACTTCGTATGCGGGCGGCCGCTGCGCGCGGTGCGCCGCCAATCGATGGCGCGCGCATCGTCGCCGGGCTGATAGGCGCGCGATTCGGCGTAGTCCATGCCGCGCCCGCGCAAGTGCGAGGTGTGTGCGCCGGCCAGCGGTACGCGCGTCCGCGCTGTGCCCGCCTGCACGCGCGCCGCGTGGCGCCGCAGCGCGACCAGCTCGGCCAGCCCGACCGCCGTTACGCCTTCGATCGCGGCTATCGCTTGCATCCCGGTCTGCCTCAAGGCAACGGCACGCGCTCCAGCAATCGCGTGACCACATCGTCCACGCGCAAGCCTTCGGCTTCGGCTTCGTAGCCCAGCAGCACTCGATGCCGCAACACATCGGGCACGAGTGTCTGCACGTCTTCGGGCAACACATAGTCGCGACCGCTCAGCCAGGCGCGCGCGCGCGACGCGCGTTCCAGCGCGATCGTCGCGCGCGGGCTGGCGCCCCAGGCGATCTTACCGCCGAGTTTCAGATCGAACGGACGCGGATCGCGCGTGGCCAGCACCAGTTGCACGATGTATTCCTCCAGCCCTTCGGCGAGATGCAGTTCCAGCACCTGCTTGCGCGCGGCGAAAACGTCCGCCTGCGACAGCAGCCGTTGCGGCGGCACCGGTTCGATCAGTTCTTCGTGCGCGCGCTCGCGCGCCAGTTTCAGGATGGCGCGCTCGGAATCGCCTTGCGGGTAATGCACCGGCACGTGCAGCAGAAAACGGTCGAGCTGCGCTTCCGGCAAGGGGAACGTGCCTTCCTGCTCAATCGGATTCTGTGTAGCCATCACCATGAACAGCTTCGGCAAGGGCCACGAGCGACGACCGATGGTGACCTGACGCTCGGCCATGGCTTCCAGCAATGCGGACTGCACCTTGGCGGGCGCGCGGTTGATCTCGTCGGCCAGAACGAGGTTATGGAACAGCGGACCGCGCTCGAATTCGAACAATCCGGTCTGCGGACGCAGCACGTCGGTGCCGGTGAGGTCGGCCGGCAACAAGTCGGGCGTGAACTGGATGCGGTGGAAATCCGCCTCGATGCGCGCAGCCAGCGACTTCACGGCCGTGGTCTTGGCAAGACCGGGTGCGCCTTCCACCAGCAGATGGCCGTCGGCCAGCAGTGCGATCAGCAGGCGCTCGGTGAGCGCGGCCTGACCGACGACTTCGGCGTCCAGAGCTTCCCGCAATGCTACGAAGCGCTGTTGCAGAGCAGACGATGCGTCGAGGCTTTCGAAAGCGCCGGACGCCAAAGACCCGGCCAGAGACGCGGACTCGGTATTCATGCGCCCTAGTTGACCACAAACGGGCCGGAAAGTTTGAGATCGGCCCGATCGCGATGTCGCCAAAAAGAAAACGGCGCGGAAATCCGCGCCGTTTCGGTATTGCCGGAAAACGCGCTCACTCCACCATCTTTTCCTGATTGAGGATGCGTGGCGTGATGAAGATCAGCAGTTGGGCCTTGTTGTTCTGGTGGTTGGTCTTGCGGAAAAGCGCACCCAAGACTGGCACATCGCCCAGGAAGGGAACCTTGACCGTGTCGATGCTCTTGGTGAACTCGTACACGCCGCCCAGCACCACGGTCTGCCCGTTGTCGACCAGGACGGATGTGTCGATTTCACGCTTGTCCAACTGGGGAATCAGGCCGCCGCCGGGATTGGGCACGAAGGAATTGATCGCATCCTTGGTGACCTTGAGCTTCATGAATACGCGATTGTCAGCAGTAATGGTCGGAGTTACGCGCAATTCCAACACTGCATCCTTGAACTGCACCGTGGCAGTCCCCGCGCCGGCTCCGCCGCCGGAATTCTGGAAAGTTACGTAGCCAATTTCCTGGCCTTGCTGGATCAGCGCTTCCTGCTGATTGGCGGTGATCACCTTGGGCGAGGAAATGGTTTCGCTGCGGCCTTCGGTCTGTGCCGCCGACAGTTCCAGATCCAGGTTATAACGATGGGAAATGATGCCTAAGGCGAAGCTGCTGGCACCTGAGGCCGTGGAAGGAAGGTTGACGTTCAAGCCGCCTGGGTATTGGAAACCGGGATCGGGTTTGCCTTGCTGCACCGCTTGTTGCTCCGCCGCCAGGCTGTTGTTCAAGCTCGTGATATCGTCGACCGTCGGCGCGGTATACACGGTCTGATTGCCGCTGCGGCCGAAGACATCCAGACCGAACTTCGCGCCCAGATCGCGGGCGAAGTTGTCGGTCGCGATCACGATGCGCGCTTCGATCAGCACCTGCTGCACCGGCTTGTCCAGCACCGCGACGAGTTGCCGGATCTCCTGCACCTTTTCAGGCGTGTCGTTAACCAGGAGTGTGTTGGTGCGCTCGTCGCAGGTCACGCTTCCGCGAGTGGAAAGAAAACCTCGTTGCGCTTGGCTAGTATTTCCGCTCCCACCCGCAGTATTGGTTTGAGTATTGGTCGTTAGCAGTTTTTGGATGTCGCACGCGTTTCCATACGAGATCGGTAGGTAGTCCGATACCAATGGCGCGTTATCCAGCTCCTTCAAGCGCGCATCGGCGATGTTCTGTTCGTAGGTGGCTAGCTCCTGCTGCGGTGCCACCCAGATCACGTTGCCGTCCTTGCGCTGGTCCAGGTTCTTGGCGCGCAAGATCACGGCGAGCGCCTGGTCCCACGGAACATTGACCAGTCGCAGCGTGACGTTGCCCTGCACGCTGTCGGAGGCAACGATGTTCGTACCGGAGACATCGGCCAGCAGTTGCAGCACCGAGCGGACCGGAATGTCCTGGAAGTTGAAGGTGACGCGGCCGCCCTTGTACACGATGGGCTTCGGCGCGCCGATCACGCTGCTCGTGTCCTGTTTGGGCGGCGCAAACTCAACTACGTATCGATCGCCGCTCTGATAGCCGGCAGGCGTGGTGAGGCCATTGGTGAGCACATCGATCTGCGCACCACCCGGCGTGGCATGGGTGGTGACGTTCTTGACGGGGGTGGCATAGTCGGTCACGTCCAACCGGCGTGCCTGCGATGCGGCCAGCCGTGCGCCGAGCACATCGATGATAGTGTGGTCGCCTTCGTTGTGTATGCTGGTGGCCGCACCGGGCGCGTTGAAGCCGATCACCAGCCTGCCGGCACCGTGATCGCCGCGGCTGAAGTCCACGGTCTGGATGACATTGCCGCTGGCCATCGGCATGGCCTTGCTCGGGTCCGTGGCGGCCGTCGCCAGCGCGATCTGCGAAGGCGGCGCAGCCGGCACCGGCGCCAACGGCTCGGTCGTGGTCGTGCTGCTCGTCGTCGTAGTGGTGGTGTCGGCTATCGGCGCGGCGGCCATGTTCATGCCGTTGCCGATGGTGACGATCACGTCGTCGCCCTCGACACGCGTGACATAGGCGGACGGCTGGGTTAGATCGACTACAACGCGCGTTCGGCCATTGGCCTCGACTGCGCTGACCGACGACGCCGAACCGCTGCCGACTGTCACGCTGCGTTGCGCCAGTCCGTTGTGCGTGTCGCCGAAATCCAGCGCGATGCGCGGGGGAGTATCCGTGCTGAAGGCGCGCGGCGCCGTCACCGGCTGCGCGAATTTCAATGTCAATTGCACCTTGCCGCCGGGCAGCGGCGTAGAAGTGACGTCCTGCAGCGTGTTGGCGGCGAACGCCGGTACGCAGGCGATGAGGCCCAGCAGGGCGACAATCGCGACGAGCTTTTTCCCGGGCGCTCTCGCGGGCGTGCCGGGCGGCCGGGTCGGGCGCGCGTCGGTGCGGCCGGTTTGACAAGCGGGTTTGCTGATCATGACGTCATCCCCAATGAACTTCATTTGTCACCCAATGCGATGGTCGCGTCGCGTTCCATCCAGCCGCCGGTGCCGTTGGGCACCAGTTCGGCCAGTTCGACATGGTCTTCGGCGATCGCCGTGACGTGACCGTAGTTCTGACCCATGTAGTTGCCGACATGGACCGGATGGATCACGCCTTGCGGATCCTTGATCAATGCTTCCATACCGCCCTTGCCGCCGATGGTGCCCACCATCTTCAGGCTGTCGAGCGGATAGGATTCCAGCGGTTCGCGCACGCGGTTTTGATCCGGATGCGGACCGGGACCGTTGAGCGAGTTTGCAGCCTCCGTGGGACCGGGACTGAACGGGTCGCGCTTGTCTTGATCCTGGTAGACGAAGCTCTCGAAGGTCTTAACCACCGGCAGCGGCGGCAGCGGTGCACCCTTCTTGGCTTTTTCCTGCGCGACCCACTGGTGCAGATCGTCCTGGTCGCTGCACGCTGCGAGGCCCAGCAACATGACACCAGCGCTGGCAGCGAGGGCAAGGCGGGCGAGTAATGTGCGCATGCTCATTGCCCTCCCGCGGTGGATGTCGAGGCGGGTTGCGCCGGCTTGTTGCTGGTCGCCGCCGCAGTCTCCTCATCGCCCAGATAGCGATAGGTCTTGACCGTTCCCTCCATCACCAGTTGTCCACCGGCGGGCGGCGCATTGTTGGGACCGGTGGCTTGCTGCGGATGCAGTGAAACATCGTGCATGGTCAGGATCACCACGCGTGGCAGGGAAGCGACCCCGCTGATGAAGGTGCCGAACTGGTGATAGGTTCCCTGCATGCGGATCGCGATCGGCTGCTCGGCATAAAACTCTTTGGGCTGCTCCGGTCCCGGCTGGAACAGCTCGGTCTCCAGACCGGCCGACAACGCGGTCTGGGAAATATCCACCAGCAGCGCCGGCATTTCGGTCTTGCTGGGCAGTTGCCGCAGCATTTGCCGCAGCAGGTCGTTCATCTCGGCCAATTGCGCCTTCAACGCTTGCAGGTTCACCACTTCTGCCTGCTTGTTCGAGAATTCCTGCTTCAGTTGTTCTTCGTGTTGTTGCGCTTGGGTCAGCTCATCCTGCTTTCCGCTGATGAAGAAATACCAGCCGAAGAACAGGATCACCAAGATTACCAACACGGTGAAGAAAGCCTTGACCGATTTCGGCCAGCCGCCGATGTTGTTGCGGTCGAGATTGCGCAGATCGTCGATCAGTTTCATTGCGCGGCCCCCCCGTTACTGGCCGAAGCAGCCGGCGCGGTGGCCGCGGACGTCGCGCCAGCGCTGGAAGTCGCGGCCGGGGTGCCGGTAACGGCGGTTCCGCTGCTGCTTTCAGCGGCGGGCGTCTTCGGCTTGTCCAGATGCACCACCAACTCGAACTCATAAGGCGTACGGCTGTCGCCATGCTTGTTCTCGGTCTTAACCAGATCGGTCGAACCGAGCCACGGCGACGCTTCGATATTGCGCATGTATTCGGCGACGGTCGCGTTGGATTGCGCCACACCGTCGAGGGTAAGCGTCTGGCCGTTCTGCTTGAAGGAAGTCAGGCGCGCGCCGTCGGGAATGGTTTTCACCAGCTCGTCGAATAGGTGCACCATCTGTGCGCGGTTTTCCTGCAGCTGCTCGATGATCTGCTTGCGCGCCAGCAGTTGCGATTTGGTCTTCTGCAGATCCTTGATCTCGGCGATCTTGCTGTCGAGCTGCTTGATTTCGCCGGTGAGATAATCGTTGTCGCTGTTCTGCGAGGCGATGCGCGCGTCCATGAAGAGTACCGCCAGGACCACGACCACGATCGCCGCGGCGGCGGCCACGCCGAGCTGCATGAAGAATTCGCGCTTGCGCTGCTCGCGCCGTTCGGCTCGCCATGGGAGGAGATTGATTCTGGCCATCAGTCGAAACTCCTCAGGGCCAGGCCGCAGGCGATCATCAGCGCCGGAGCATCCTGCGCGAGCGTCTGCGCCTGCAGGCGCGGAGAGAGCGACATGCTGGCCAGCGGATTGGCGACCATGCAGGGCACGCCGATCTGCTCTTCGACCATTTCGCTGATGCCGGTGATGGACGCGCAGCCGCCGGCCAGCACGATCTGGTCGACCTTGCCGTATTCGCTGCCGGCGAAGAAAAACTGCAGCAAGCGGCTGATCTGCTGCACCATCGCTTCCTTGAACGGCTCCAGCACCTCTATCTCGTACGACTCGGGCAGGCCGCCCTGCCGCTTGGCCATGCCCGCTTCTTCGTAGGAGAGCCCGTACCGGCGCATCACTTCATCGGTGAGCTGCTTGCCGCCGAATACCTGCTCGCGCGAGTAGATCGTGCGCTGGTTGCGCAGCACCGACAGCGTGGTCATGGTCGCGCCCACGTCGATCAGCGCGATCAGCGCGTCGCGCGAAACGGTCAACTGGTCGGCAATCAGCTTGAACGCGTTTTCCATCGCGAACACTTCCACGTCGATCACCTTGGCGGTCAAACCGCCCAGATCGAGCGCGGCCACGCGCATATCCACGTTCTCGGTGCGCGACGCGGCCAACAGCACGTTGACCATTTCGGGGTTGTCCTTGACCGCCCCGAGCTTTTCGAAATCGAGGCTCACTTCCTCGATCGGATAAGGGATGTATTGGTTGGCTTCGACCTGGATCTGGCCTTCCAGGTCATCTTCATTGAGATCCGCGGGCATCGGGATCACCTTGGTGATCACCGCCGATCCCGCCACCGCGGCGCAGGCGTATTTGGTCTTCGCGCCGGTGCGCGCCAGCGCACGGCGGATCGCATCGCCCACCGCCTCGACCTCGACGATGTTTTTTTCCACCACCGCGTTGGGCGGCAGCGGCTCGACCGCGTAATGCTCCACGCGATAGCGAGCGCCCGCCTGCGTCAGTTGCAGCAGCTTGACCGCCGTCGAACTGATGTCCACTCCGATCAGCGGCGGCGCCTTTGGCGTTAGCAAGCCCACAATTTTCCCCTTCCCCACGCGCCCTTACGAGCGAAAGATGCGCGACCGCATTAGATCGGAA
>DATFCO010000185.1:0-2293 GCA_035253005.1 Rhodanobacteraceae bacterium | reverse complement strand
CCATAGGGACAGGCCCACGCGCACAACTGGCAGCCGATGCACTTGTCCTCATCCACCAGCACGATGCCATCTTCCGCGCGTTTGTAACTCGCGCCGGTGGGGCACACCGTCACGCAGTCCGGCGTTTCGCAGTGCAGGCAGGAGCGGGGGAAGTGGACGATTTGGGGGACCGGGGACCCGGCACCGGGGACCGGTCCGTCGCGGCGAGAGTTCGCTGGCTCCAATCCCTGTTCCCTGTTCCCTGTTCCCGCCGTTATTTCATACGTATGCACCCGGTTGAACCATACGCCTTGCGGTTCAGCACCATATGGTTCGCTGTCCGGCAGCGGCCCGAACTGGCCGCCCTCGTTCCACTCCTTGCAAGCCACCGCGCAGGCGTGACAGCCCACGCAAATGTCCAGATCGATTACCAGGCCCAGCTTCTTTTTCGACGGCGGAGGCAGCGCGGTCATCAAAACGGCCAGAACTTCGGAATGAAAAACATCGACAGCGCGCAGAACAATCCGATCAATGGAATGCCGACCTTCATGAAGTCGGTGAAGCGATATCCGCCCGCGTAGTAGACCATCGTGTTGGTCGGATAACCCACCGGCGTCGCGAACGAAGTCGCCGCGGCGAACGCTACCGCCACCACGAACGGATGCGGATCGACGTGCATGGCGTGCGCCACGCTGACGGCGATGCCGATCATCAGCACTACCGAAGGATTGTGGCCCATCAGCTCGGTCAGCAGCGCGGTCAGCAGGTACACCATCAGCAGCGCGGCCAGCGGTCCGTGGCTGCCGACCATCGACATGCCGCCTTCGACCACGTACTTCGATAGTCCTGTTTTCTCGATCGCGATTCCCAACGGCAGGATCGCGCCCAGCAGGATGATGATCTTCCAGTCCATCGCTTCGTACACGTCCTTGCGGCCGAAACAGCGCGTCAGCGCCATCGCCACCACGCCGCAGATCGCCGCGATCGGAATCGGCAGCCAGCGCAGGCCGGAGACGATCACCACGGCCAGCATGATCCCGACCGCGACGATCGCCTTGTACGCAGGGCGCCGCGCGTCGGTGCGCTCATTGAGGACGATGAAACGGTCGTCCGTGCGCACCTTGGTGATGGCGGTTTCCGGCACCAGCAGCATCAACACATCGCCGGTTTCCAGACCGATGCGGCTCATCTTCTCGCGCAGCACGCGACCGCGGCGGTGAATCGCCAGCACGGTCGCGTCGTAACGCGATTGCAGGTCGATCTCCCGCAGCGTGCGGCCTTCCAGCGGGCTGGCGGGCGTCACCATGATCTCCAGCAGCACGCGCGCCTGGCCGTCATCGCGGCTGTGCTTGAATTCCGGATCGATCTCCAGCTTGCTCTGCTTGCGGAATTCCTCCAGGTTTTCCCAGTCGCCGCGCATCAGCAGCACGTCGCCGACCTGCAGCTTCTGAGTGCGCGGCGACCACACGTGTTCCTCGCCGCGCAGCAGTTCCAGCGGATAGACGCCGTGCTTTTCGCCCAGCCCCGCCTCGGCGATGGTCTGGCCGACCAGATCGGATTCGGACATCACCTTCAGCTCGGTGACGTACTTGCCGACCTGCATCACCTCCGGCGCTTCCGCATCGATGTGGCGCGGCAGCAGCCAGCGGCCGATCACCATCAGATAAATGATTCCCGCGATGGCCAGCAGCACGCCGAGCTTGGTGAATTCGAACACGCCCAGCGGCGCCAGCCCGTGCTTCTGCGCCAGCGTGTCGGTCAGCAGGTTGGACGAGGTGCCGATCAGCGTGCACACGCCGCCCATCTGCGCGGCGTAGGCCATCGGCATCAGCACGCGTGCGGGCGAAGTGCTGGTGCGCGCGCACACGCGCAGCGCCAGCGGGACGAAGGTCGCCACCAGCGCCACGTTCTTGATGAAGGCGCCCAGGGGCGCGATCGCGAGCATCACGCCCAGCGTCAGCAGCCACGGTTTCTTGATGCGCGAGAGCAGGCGAATCAGCGGATCCAGCGCGCCGGAACGTTCGATGCCCATCGACAGCGCGAACATCGCCGCCACGGTTACGGTGGCTTCGTTGCTGAAGCCGGACAGCGCTTCCTCCGGCGTGACGATCCGCAACACCATCAGCAGTGCGAGCGAAATCAGCGCAACGATGTCGATGCGCACCTTCTCGCTGGCGAACAATCCCACCGCGAAAACGATGATCGCGGCGGTGGCCCACGCCTGCCAGGTCATTCAAAGCCCCTTGCGCGCAACGCGCAGATCGAGCGCCAGTCTTTGCCCATGTAACCGCCTTCCCCGGTGAACGGTGCGCGC